>JAFWTK010000075.1 GCA_017518935.1 Prevotella sp. | reverse complement strand
GTTGCCTGGTCGAGTCGTTCTTCAGCAACAGGTCTGTCTGTGTGTGCAGTGCTACGGTCATACCATTGAAAGGCATATTCCATACAGCCTTTTTCCATCGTGCCTCATGATATTCCACCAGTCCCGTCTCAATGCCAGCCTGACGAAACTCATCGACGACGGCCTGCACCAGTGTTTCGTCCCTGCATGAGTAGTTGGCCAGGTTGATGCTGCCATAACACTGGTGGTTGACTGTGCCGGGCTCCGTCTTGGCAGAACAGATAAAGGCCAGTCCCGCAACCAGTTGCACGCCGGGGAACATCTTCTGAACATCCTCCTCCACACCAATGCCGTTCTGAATGAGCACCACCAGTGTATGGGCATGGAGCAATGGTGGCAACAACGACTGCAGTTTGCCGTTGTTGACAGACTTCAGACATACGAGCACCACGTCACACGGCGGCATTTCCTCCGTAGACTGATAGGCGTTGACGTCAGTCAGATGGAACGAGCCGTCGCAGGAATCTACCTGCAAGCCGTGCTGTTTCACATACTCAAAGTCGCTGCGCAGGAGGAAATGTACTTCCTGTCCTGCATGAGCCAGTTTTGCTCCATAATATCCACCAATGGCACCAGCGCCGATGATTCCATATCTCATATTACAAATGTCATTTAATCAGGCACATGCAAGGTTGCTAGATTATGCTTTCATTCCTTCATTCAGCAAACAATGTGTCGAGGAGTTCGTAGAATTTGGGATCCTCGCCGATGACGGTTGACAGCACCTTGCCGTTGCCAATGATGATCTTCGTGGGGAAGCCAGTAATCATATAGTCGGTGAGCACTGGAGAACCTTTGGGCACGAACACATGCTTCCAGGGCAGTTCATTGTCGGCAACAGCCTTCTTCCACTTCGCCTCGGTGTCGTTGCAGTCCATGCCGATAATCTCCAGTTTGTCCTTATACTTCTCGTAGTACTTCTTCATGTCGGGGAATCCCTTGATACACCAGGTACACCACGAGCCCCAGAAGTCGAGCACGATGATTTTCTCGTTGCCCATTTTCGACAGCGTGAGAGGCCGGCTGTTGATATCGTTCAGCGTGAAGTCGGGAGCCGTACTGCCGGGTTTGAGCGTCTTGCCCTCCATCTCCTGCTGCTTCAGATACTCCTTCGAGTCGTCAATCTGCTTGTCAATAAAGTCCTTCAAACGGCCATTCCTGATGGCAGGCGACAGTGTGGCGAGCATCTTCTCCAGACGGTCGGGGTCATTGATGCCCACACTTTCAACGAGCACAGCACTGATTTCGTCATCGGGATATGTCTTGATGAAGTCAATGGCAGGTTGGGCACTTTTGTCATCCTTCACCTTCTTTTGCGCGATGAGTGCCTCGGCGTAATGCTGATAGAACTTGGTACCGTCGTAGGTGAGGCCGTTGGCAGGCTTGTCATCCTGGGAAAGGCCCTGCACTGCCAGCACCTCGCCAGGCACGGCATCGAAGAACATACTGAAACCGCCCTGATGTCGAAGTCTCGACGGTGTGAATATGAAATAAACCTTCGTCTCAGTCAGAGGGGTTGAGAACAGGAATGCGCCATTCTGATCCCTTACCACCGTATTCAGATTCTTCATATCGTCGGTTGGTACTATTAAGAGCGTGTCGTCGGGGTTCGACAGTTTGGCCATGAATACCCATATGCCAGGCTGTCCCTTCAGGTCGCTTGGCTTCTGATTCTGTGCGAAAACGCTCACGGTGCCGCAAAGGGTGAGGATGGCGGCCAGCATCCATAATCTTGTCTGTTTCATCTGATTTAGTTTATCGGGTACAAAGATACGGTTTTTATTTTGCAATGCCAAACAAATCATGCAAAAAAATTGAAAAGCCGGCGATAAGCCAGCGACCGGGCTGTGTCACCAGACCATAGTCGTGGTAGCGGGTGTCGAAGAGGTTGTTGGCCTCCAGATATAATTTCCACTTAGGCTGCTGCCAGGTAAGCCGGCAATCGAGCAGGGCGTAGGGCTCATAGTTGCAGACCATGCCGTCGAAGTCGGTATAAGAGCCCACACGATCCTGCCAACGGAAGTTCAGGCTGAGAGAGAGCGGCTTCAGCAATTGGAGTCTGGTATGGGCCACGAGTTTATGGCGCAGATATTCGAGGGCATACTGCGACACCATGTTCGCCTCCTGCTTTTTGTCCTGACTGATATAACCGTAACTTACAGTGAATAGTGATGAGTGATGAGTGAATAGTGGAGCCTGTATAGAAGCAGAGATTTCAAAGCCATGGCTGTTGATCTTGGTGTGGTTGACACTCTGCCAGACGGCATCCTGCCCTTTCGAGGTGTCCATGATCCAATCGATCATATCTGTCCCGTGGTGATGCCAGAGGGTGGAGTGAATAGTGAATAATGAATAGTGAATAGTTGTGCCGACTTCAAGGGCTGTCATCTTTTCGGGTTTCAGGTGAGGGTTGGCACTGTAACCCTGTAGTTTGTAGTACATCTCCGTGAATGTCGGCATACGGAGCGACGTATTGTAGGAAGCATGGATCTTCCAGGCGGGATGAGGACGGTAACTGATGTCGATGCCCGGATAGAGGGTCATATTCATATTGCTCCACGTGTTCTTCACCGCCACCAGTCCCGCAGAGACGGTAAGACGGTTGAGCAGGAGATTATGCTCCAGATAGCCGCTGATATTGGTGCGGTTCACGCCGAGGGTATAGTCGCTGTCGGTGCCTTTGATATGGTGTGTCTGCGACAACGGCTCACCGAGATTGCCGCTGACAAGGTCCTCGTTTCGGAGTTCTGCCCCGAAGGCCGTACGTCCTGCCACCCAGTCAAAATAGTTGCTGACACTCACTCCATAGACATCGGTGCGGTTGTAGTTGTATTTCATTTTCTCCGGCTGTCCCCTGTAACCCTCATAGCGATCTTGGTTCTGGTTCCAATAGATGTTTCCACTGAGATGAAACGTCCCCTGCTTCGTCTCTGCCTGAATGGCGGAGTAGAGTTTCGTGGTGTGCTCATATTGGTCATCGGCCTGCCATTTCGGTGAGGCATAGAAGGTGCTGGAACCCCAGCCTTTGTCAGCGATACCCAAGTGCCAGTGCAGACGAAAAGCCTCATCGTCATACTGCCCCTGATAGAATGCCTTTGAACCGCTGAAGTCGGTGTTCAGGCTACCCGCCTTCGAACGGCTGTAGCCATCGCTGCGACTATAGTTGGCTGAAAGGGAGTTTATGAATGTTCCGCTGTGCAGTCTACCTCTTCCGCCAACATTCACATAGCCGAACGAGCCCCCTTCACCATGCAAGGTGACGGCATCTCCCTTTTCTCTTTCTTGTGTCACGATATTGATGGCTCCCACAAGCGAGGAAGTGCCGTAAATCCTTCCTGCAGGTCCTTCGAGCACCTCGATACGCACGATCTCACTGAGATCGACAGGCAGATCCATCGCATTGTGTCCCGTCTGTGGGTCACAGATGTTGATGCCGTTCAGAAGCAAGATGATCTGGTCGGAGGTACCGCCACGAATGGAGATGTCCGTCTGCGCACCTATCGGGCCTCGCTGACGGACATCCACGCCTACGGCGTATTTCAACAAGTCATTCACACTTTGTACGGGAGCCTGCGCAATGTCGGCACGATCCAGTACAGTCACCATTCTCGCAGCCTGACTCTTGGTCAGGGGCGCCCTCGATCCAGTCACACAGACCTCCTCGAGCATCCGCTCACTGGCTGTCATCATCGACGTAGAGTCCGTCACGACGGGATCCGTCGAGACACTCTCTGCAGAGGCGTAGGTCAGCGTGGCTACGGAGAGTACGCTGCACACCACCTCCCGTCCGAGACAGGCAAAGAGCGAGTAGCCCTTGTTTCCGAATTGACGGAACACGAGGACCGGGCGCTTCAAATTAATCGCTGGTTTGTACACCTTATTTTTTTAGCTTGAAAGAATTCTCAATGCTGCTGAGTTCAGCAGAGAAGGCCTTGTCGACTTTCAGACGCTGCTCAACGGTGTTACAACTGTGTATCACCGTAGAGTGGTCGCGGTTGCCTATCAACTGTCCGATACGTGAGGCAGGCATCTTCGTGTATTTCTGTGCCAGATACATCGACACCTGACGCACCTGCACATAGTCACGCTTGCGGCTCTTGCTGAACACATGCTGCTGGGACACATTGTAGTGCTGACAGACTTTCTCCAGAATATCATCGATGGTGAGCGGATGATTATCAACCTTCACGGCACGCTTGATGATTCGTTCTGCAAGGCGCATGTCAATATTTGTGTTATAGACAATCGAATAAGCCATCAACGAGTTCACTACACCCTCCAAGTCACGTACACTGCCATTGGCGGTCTCAGCAATGAACTGAATCACATCGGCAGGAATCTTCAGACCGTCGCGACGGCACTTCATCGTGAGGATGTCGATACAGAGTTGTAAATTCGGCTTCTCCAACTCAGCAATCAGCCCGCAGGAGAAACGTGTCAGCAGACGATCCTTGACGCCTTGCAGGTCCACGGGAGGCCGGTCGCTGGCCAGGATGATCTGTTTGCCGATGCGGAACAGATGGTCGAAGATATGGAAGAAGGTATCCAACGTCTTAGGAGAATTTGCCCACTCCTGGATATCATCGACAATCAGCACGTCGATGGACTGGTAGAAATTGATAAAGTCGTTGGTGGTATTGCGGCGCACGGCATCCGTAAACTGCACTTGGAAGAGTCGGGCACTGACATAGAGCACACGCTTCTGCGGATACAACTCCTTACAGCGCACGCCGATGGCATTGATCAGATGGGTCTTGCCACAGCCGGAAGGACCGAAGACAAAGAAGGGATTGAAGGTGGACTTTCCCGGATGCTCGGCAATCGAGAGACCAACTGTACGAGGCAGTTTGTTGGAATCGCCCTCCACGAAGGTCTGGAAAGTTTTCTTCGGATCCAGTTGTGGATTCAGACCCTGAGGCACAGCGGCATCCAGTGTCGTCGGAGCCATATTGGCACGCGTGGTAGCCTGAGGAGCCTCCACCGTCGATGGGCCGTCACTCTCTACCTCCTGGGAAATCTTATTCGCCTTGTCTGTCACAATACGGTAGCGCAACACGACATTCGCCTCAAAGACTCGCGCCAGTACCTTACTTAACAGTCCTACGTAGTACTGCTCCAAGTACTCGTACACGTACGGACTTGGAACTTGCACCAGCAGCGTATGCTCCGCCTCGGAGTAGGACTCGAAGACGATTGGCGCAAACCACGTTTTAAACTGTTGCTCTGTGACATTAGCCTGGATGATTTGGAGGCAGTCAGTCCAAAGCGCCTTATGACTTTTCGACATCGGCGATTGTTACTTTTTACTTCGTTTTGTTATTGTCAACGATTTGTGATTGATCGTTGGATTTCGAGTGCAAAGTTCGCACTTTTTTTTCAATTATGCAAATCCCTGCAAAAGATACTTCGTGTTTACAATCAGCCTAACTGCCTATAATAAGGAGGGTTAGGGAGTTTCACATAAAGGATGCGCCAAAATGCCTCTTGTATAATTACAAACTATTGTATCACAAGCACTTGCAAAAACGGCATTCTTACTTGCGCTCCTCTTTTTAGTGACGCAACAAAACGCATCAAACCATTATTAAAGGGGAATACTCCCTATTTGATGTAGAGAAATATTCCCCTATACTCCTATTTAGACAAAATTTAAATTACTTATTTTTTCTGCCAAACAATGAGAAGTGAACATACCGCTGAGGATGCTGTTTCAAGTCAATCATCAATGAGTCCACATGCCCCATCGTTGAGGCCATATTGCGATAGAGTTCCTGGTCACGCATCAACAGTCCGAGGGTACCTTCATTGTTGTTCAGTTTGGCTGTCATCTGCTCTACGTTCTGAAGGGTATTGTTCACCTTTGCCATCGTCATGGCAATGTCAAGTTCACTCAGATTCTTCGTCAGTGTCGTCGTGTTATCAAGCAGACCGTCCACCTTGGTCAGCGTACCGGGCACCTGTTGGTTCAGACTAGCAGTCAGACGGTTCAGTTCATTGGTGGTCGTAACCAGATGAGCCGTGATCTGATCCACATTGTGCAGCGAGTTGGCAATGGCTGGATTCATCAGCAGCATATTCACACTGGCAAGGATAGAGTCGACCTTCGGCAGCATCTTCTCAAACTGGGGAAGCATATCTGCCGCCCTGGCAAGTGCCCCACCCTGTTTCTTACCAGAGAGGGTATCGCCGGGCTCCATGATATCGACAGGATTCGGGCCGAATTTCAGTTCCAGTTTCACGTTACCCAGGAGGTCACTGGCAATCTCGGCTGTGGAGGCCTTCGGCAGACGGAGTTGCTTGTTCAGTCCGAGGACAGCCACAATCTTATCCTGACTGTCGTAGTTGAAGATGACATCCTCCACGACACCGACCCTGTAACCGTTGGCATAGACCGGACAGGAGGCAGACACGCCGCTGATATCATCAAACTCCACATAATAACTGTCATCTGTGGAGAACAGGAACATTCCTTTCAGGAACCTCATTCCGAAAAACAACACGACGATTCCCACTATTGCCACGAGGGCTATCTGCACTTCCTTTGAAAAAAATTTCTTCATATCGCGTACTATTTATTATTCTTGCACTATTTTGTCTTATTACTCTTGAACTCCTTGATGGCTTCTTGCACGTTCATCCGCTTGCCGTCCTTGAAGGCAATGATGAAAGCCTCCGGGAACTTGTCGAGGATGCTCTTCCGCAGTCGGTAGATCTCATTATAATCCTCCGACGAGCCAACGGTATATTTGTACAGTCCGCTTTCCTGATAACTGCTGGCATCCTTTACGCCCTTGAATCGCGAGTCGTTGGCTTTCAAGGCCTTCGGCGATGTCAGGATCTGCACTTTGAAGACCGGTCTTGCCACTGTTGCCTTCTGTTCAGGCTGCTTTTCCTCTGGCTGGGGTTGCGCAGGCTCCGCCTGGGTCACCTCTGCGGTTTCCTGAGGTTCCGATTTCTCCTGCTGAGGCTCTGGCTTCGGCTCAACCTTTGGTTCGGGCTTGGGTTCAGGCTTAGGTTCTGCTTTCGGCTCTGCCATATAAGGCACGGTGATACCACCGCTGAAACGCTTCTTATAGGCCATAAAGGCATTGAAGATGCCACGGGCATACTGCTCGGTAGCCAACGACGTATTCATATACTGCTCCTCATCGCGTGTAGAGATGAACCCCAACTCGATCAGACAGCCAGGCATCGATGTCAGGCGCAGCACAGCCAGATTGTCCTGATGGGCTCCCATATCCTGACGCCTCGTGGCCTGACAGACATACTTCTGCATATACTTGGCCAGTTCGATGCTGTTCTCCATATTCTTGTCCTGCACGAACTCAAACAGGATCTCGTTCTCTGGTGAATTGAGGTCACGATACTTCTTCTGGTAGTCCTTCTCCTGGAAGATAACGGCATTCTCACGCTTTGCCACCTCCAGGTTCTCCAGCACGCCATTATTCTTACCCGTCCGCCGGCTCCTGCCTAAGGTGTAGGTTTGGAAACCACGGGCCGTATGCCCCTTCGGCAGGGCATTGATATGAATAGAGATAAACAGGTCGGCCTTGTTCTGGTTGGCAATCTCCGCCCGTCTGTACAACTCCACGAATTTATCGGTCTTACGGGTATAGATGACTTTCACATCGGGACAGTTCTGCTCCACCAGTCGTCCGAAAGCCAAGGCGAACTTCAATGTCAGATTCTTCTCCTTGACACCGGCCCCCCCGATAGCCCCGGTATCACCCCCGCCATGTCCTGCATCGATGACCAGCGTGAAATTGCGGTTTGCAGCCATCGTGATAGCCGCAAAACAGAAAAATGTGATCAGGAAAAATACTATCTTCTTACACATACATCTTTCTTTAACTTGCAAAAGTACGCATTAATCACCAAAAAGCCGGCAAAGCCTACTCAGTTTTATCATTTATTAAGTGAATCTCCACACCCGCCCCGTCACAGTCGGCTCCCATCGGAGGATTATGTTTCGCCAGATCCAGGTCAATGGAAGTGACCTGCGGAAAACACTTCACGATGGCATCTGCGATACGCCCTGCCACATGCTCCAACAGATTGGAAGGCTGCATCATCTCCGTCTTGACCACCTCATAGAGTGCCGCATAGTTGAGTGTGTCACCGACCTTATCACTCTGCATCGCCTGCTCCAACGGATAGCCCACCCGCAGGTTGACGAGGAAGTCGCCCCCTACCCTTCTCTCCTGAGGCATCACCCCATGAAAGGCATGGAAACGGACATTCCGCAGACTGATATAGGATGATGTTATCCGCATCTACTTGCTCCACAATTCTTACAGATCAGACAACCCTCCTGATAGATCAGGCTCTCGCTGCCGCAGTTCGGACATTTCTGACCCTTGGCCTCAGTGCCGTCAGTCACATACTTTTTCAAAGCACGCTCCACACCGTTCTTCCAGGTATTGATGCTCTCGCTCTTCAATTGCAGCGACGAGACGAGCCTGATCACGTGCTCAATCGGCATTCGGTAGCGGAGCACGCCAGAAATCAGTTTGGCATAGTTCCAGTATTCCGGATTGAACTTCTCCGACAGGCCCTCAACGGTTGTCTTGTAGCCGCGTTTGTTCTCAAACTGGAAGTCATAGCGCTTCGTGCCGTCAGGGTTCACCTGCTTGATGATCTTACCGTGCGTCACCGTCTTGGGCAGCATGATACCCTCATCGTCGTCCTGCAGACCCGTGAATATCTCGTATGGATAACCATCGAGCAAGCCCACGAGGGCCACCCACTTCTCCTTGTTGTTCTGGAAGCGCACCACATCGCACTCCAACACCGGCGGACGCACCTCCGTCACCTCCGGATGCTTGCAGGGCTGCTCTGTCTTCTTCTCTTCCAGGTTGTTGTCCTTGGCCTCGTCCTCCTTCTTCGTCTCTTTCTTCACAGAGATCATCACACCCGAACGACTGCCGTCGCGGTAGATGGTACAGCCCTTACAACCCGAGCGCCAGGCCTCGACATAGAGTTTGTTGACCAGATCCTCATCGACATCATTGGGCAGATTGACGGTTACGCTGATGGAGTGGTCCACCCATTTCTGGATAGCGCCCTGCATCTTCACCTTCATCAGCCAGTCTACATCGTTGGCAGTGGCCTTATAATAGGGTGACTTCTGCACCAACTCATCTATCTCCTCCTGCGTATAACGCTGTTCCGTGTCAATACCGTTGACGCGCATCCACTCCATGAACTTCGGATGGTAGACGATATATTCCTCGAAGGAGTCGCCCACCTCGTCGACAAAGTCCACATGGGCGCCAGCATTACCGGGATTCACCTTCCGACGACGCTTGTAGACGGGCAGGAACACTGGTTCGATACCACTCGTTGTCTGCGTCATCAGCGAGGTCGTACCCGTAGGCGCAATCGTCAGACAGGCAATATTACGACGACCATACTTCACCATATCCTTATAGAGTTCCGGATCGGCATCTTTCAGACGACGCACAAACGGATTCTTCTCCTCACGCTTGGCATCATAAATCTCGAAATGACCGCGCTCCTGCGCCATCGTCACCGAAGAGCGGTAGGCATTCAGGGCCAGTGTCTTATGAACCTCCACGGAAAAGTCTGTTGCCGGCTGCGTACCGTAGCACAGTCCCATCGCAGCAATCATGTCACCCTCGGCTGTGATACCCACACCCGTCCGACGGCCCTTGCCGCTCTTCGACTTGATCTTCTCCCAGAGATGGATCTCGGCACCCTTGACCTCCATCGACTGCGGGTCTTCGTTCACCTTTTCCAGTATCTGGTCTATCTTTTCCAACTCCAGATCCACGATGTCGTCCATCAGCCGCTGTGCCTGTTGCACATGCTTTTTGAACAGGTCGAAGTCGAAGCAGGCATGATCCGTAAACGGATCCACCACATACGAATATAGGTTGATGCTCAGCAGACGACAGGAGTCGTAGGGACAGAGGGGTATCTCACCGCAGGGATTCGTCGATACCGTGCGGAAGCCTAAGTCGGCATAACAGTCGGGGATGCTTTCCCTGAGGATGGTGTCCCAGAACAGCACACCCGGCTCAGCACTCTTCCAGGCATTATGCACAATCTTCTCCCAAAGGTCCTTGGCGGAAATCTCCTTCTCGAAAGCCAGACTCGCCTCGCCCGACTTACCCGGGTCTGTCGTGCTGTCAACGGGGAAGCGCTGCACATACGGTCTGTCGTTGATGGCAGCCTCCATGAACTCATCATCAATCTTCACCGACACGTTCGCACCCGTCACCTTGCCTTCCGTCATCTTCGCGTCGATGAAGGCCTCCGAGTCCGGATGCTTGATGCTCACGCTGAGCATCAGGGCCCCGCGACGCCCATCCTGTGCCACCTCGCGCGTACTATTACTATATCGCTCCATGAAAGGCACCAAGCCTGTCGAGGTCAGGGCAGAGTTGTTCACCGGCGATCCCTTCGGACGGATATGACTCAGGTCGTGCCCCACCCCGCCGCGACGCTTCATCAACTGCACCTGTTCCTCGTCGATGCGCAGCACGGCACCGTAAGAGTCGGCATTGCCGTCGAGACCAATCACGAAACAGTTCGACAGAGAGGCTATCTGGAAATTGTTGCCAATACCCGTCATCGGACTGCCTGCCGGTACGATATACTTAAAGTGGTCGAGCAGATGGAAGATATCCTCCACTGACATCGGGTTCTCATATTTCTTTTCGATACGTGCTATCTCTTTGGCGATGCGCCAGTGCATATCCTCGGGCGATTTCTCGTAGATATTCCCGAAACTGTCCTTCATGGCGTACTTGTTCACCCATACGCGGGCAGCCAACTCGTCGCCGCCGAAATAGTTCAATGAGGCCTGATAAGCCTCTTCATAGGTGTATGTCTGCATAAAACTTTTTGTTTTTGACTATTTTCTGGCTGCAAAGTTACAAAATAGTTTCCTAAAACGGGAAACTTTTCCGAGAATTCTTCGCAAAAAGTTTCCCGATTCCGTTCATCACTCATCGGCAATCGAAGAGGATTTTTCTCCGATTGTCCTTCGGGCGCACAGCGAAGTGTACCCAGTAGGTCGTGCCTCGCTTCTCTTGGATCAGTTCGTCCAGTTCCCAGCCGTTCTCGTCAGCCGTATCAAGCAGGATACAGGCATAGCGGATCATCTGCTCTGGGCCTGCGCAGCGGATATCTACGGCACAACCCGTCAGATGATTGGAGCCTTTCGCCCCACCACACAGCCTATTCACCTCCTCACTCCGATACCCGCTCGAAATGACCACGGGCACCTCCCCAGCGGCACACGGGGACTGGTCTGTCTG
>JAFWTK010000074.1 GCA_017518935.1 Prevotella sp. | reverse complement strand
TACCCAATGACAACTCTTCACTAGCAAACAACGCTGCAGTGAAGGTCACATCTTTACGGAAAAGGAAATGGTATATTTTACTTAACATACAATTCAAATCATATTAGAAGTTGTATCATACAGATTCTTCCACCGTTCTGCTATCTCTGATAACTCAAAGCGACGAACATTCACTATGGCCTTTTTTGCCATCTCATGTCGCAAAGCATCGTCAGACAACAATTGATGAATGGCATCTGATAATTCTGCAACATCCCCAGAAGGGACGAGCAGACCATCTTCTTGATGGCGAACAATATCCTTAGGACCACACGGGCAATCAAATGATATGACTGGGAGCCCACAAGCCATTGCTTCAATCAACACCATGCCAAAACCTTCAAAACGGGAACTGAATACAAATAGAGAACTATTCAAATATTCTTGTTTGATATTATCGGTCGGGCCATTCAGATGACATCTGTTTCGGTCAATATGCATTTTTTCTATTATCTGTTCATAAGGCGTACGGTCACCCATACCATAGATGGCCAACTCCCAATCAGGATGTTGCTTTTCGACCTTAGCCCATGCCTGAAGTAACAAATCAAAACCTTTCTGATAGACATATCTTCCAACGGCTATCACACGTTTATTCGTCAACGGACTAGCCTTATCAATATCAAATGCCAAAGGATCAGGAATAACCTCCACATTATCCAATTCTGTCCATGAGGCTTTGTCTTCTTCTGTTAAAACAACAAAACGGTCTAATCTCTTCAGATGCGAAACCAAATTACGCATCCAATATTTGGCAAACATATTCTTTATCGCATTTGAATCTCCTGCCTCAAAATTGCGATAGTTTGCACGATTCACATGGAGTTCACCTATCTTTTTACTGCCGTCTTTTATCTCATTGATAAAGTTAATCTCTCGACGAAGCAAACTTATGGTAATATCTGGGCGAATACGCATCAGTTCATTAGTCAATTTCTTTTTGAAAATGCGCTGTTTCTTCAGATAAACAAATGCTTTTTTCACAAAAGAGCATGTCCATAATTCCTCGAAATTAATATCGAGATTAATCACCTTGATCTTGTCAGATAACGGATAGAAAAGAGGTTTGTCTTTCCCTTCTGTCAAAATAATCGTTATATCATAACCAAAATGCTCAGCAAAGTAATTGGCCTTTAATGTTAAGACCCGCTCAACACCACCAGCCATGTAAAGTGCTGGTGTGCAATAGACGATCTTAAGTGACTTCCCTTGCATTAATAACAAATATTTTTGCAAATATACGGATAAAATTTGATTATTCCAAATTTATTGTGTATTTTTGCATCAAGAAGGAGAAGAATATGACTAAAGTTAGTGTTATATTACCTGTTTATAATGTCGCATCCTATCTGGATGAAACTTTTAAATCATTGCTAAATCAGTCGCTAGAAGAGATTGAAATTATTGCAGTGAATGACGGTTCTACTGATGAGAGTGAGGACATTATCAGGAAATATGCAGCACAGGATCCACGTATCACTTTTTACAGCCAAAAGAACCAAGGACAGTCTGCGGCCAGAAACCTTGCCCTTCAACATGCTACGGGAGAATACATCTATATGATGGATTCTGATGATGTGTTGGCAGACAAGGATGCTCTGCTGATCAGTTATGAGTATGCAGAAAAAAGCAAGGCTGACTTTATATTTTTTGACGGGGACACTTTACAAGAAGATGGGGCTGCACCAATATCATGGAACTATCATCGTACTCAGGATTTAGAAGAGATGAAAGCATATAGCGGAGAGTTCCTACTCAATATGATGCTCGACAATAGCAAACACAACTGCGTCGTATGGCTATTACTGATCAATCACAACTATCTTAAAAGCATCGGACTTGATTTTTACCCAGGCATTATTCATGAAGACGAACTCTTTACGACCAAACTGACCTTACAAAGCAATAATATCTATTGTCTGAAAAAGAGTTTTGTCAAACATCGTGTAAGGTCGGCATCCACAATGGGGAAAAGTTATTCCAAACGAAATATCAATTGCTATCTAACAGTCATTGACGAACTGCTCAAATGGCAAAAAAGTCCAATCATCCATAAGTTCGCCAGATACACTTTAAGCAAGGTGTTCTATACAGGTCACCAAATACTTTTTATGGAAAAGTTTGGCGTTTTCTGGAGAGCAGTAAAATCTGGATATCTCAAATATATTGGATGGAAGTCTATCTTTGTCTTCTGGTTCAAGCGGAAAAACTAAGCCTCATCAACGACTCGCTTCATCTGAATCTTCCATGAGAGATTCTCTACAGTCTTTCGAATCTCAGAAGGTTCAAAATGATGGTTTTCAAGGAAATCAAGTATCTCTTGAATATCTATCGGTGACTCGTCAGGCTTGGCCTTGACGATGTAAGGTTTGTCCTCAAAGTCACTGTCAATCTCGGAATAGATAAATGGAATACCTCGGGTAGCATACTCTCGATTCTTCAAGGTCTTAATATAAGTAATGCCACTGCGATGGCGCGCCAGACTGCCTATCGCAAAACAACTCTGATTGAATATCTTATCCAGTTCTTCCCCGAACAACTGACCATGGAATACTACATAATCCTGAAGGCCATATTCATCAATTCTTGTCTGGATTCCCTTATAATCACCTTCACCATAAAGATCATAAGGATCAACACCGCC
>JAFWTK010000073.1 GCA_017518935.1 Prevotella sp. | reverse complement strand
TCATCAGCCCTTATCGGTTCCGGTATGTGCTTCGACTACCATCTTTTCAAGGAAAATGTATTCAAACTGACCACTGCCGGCGAGGATCGTGAGATGGAAGCCTTGCTTCTTCGTCAGGAGGTCTTTATCAAATACGCACCAGACATCCATGTCTTTGACGAGAAGGTCAGCAATCAGGACAATTTCCAGCGTCAGCGCATGCGCTGGATGACGGCTCAGATACAAAGTCTGACGAGTCAGTTACCACAGATTCCCCAGGCCATCATTCACGGCAACCTGAACTTTATCGACAAGACGATTCAACAGGCACTCATCCCCCGCTCTATCCTTATTGTTTTACTAATAGGAATATGTATTTTGATAACCATCCTCGCTCCCTATTGGTGTGAGAAATGGTGGTTCCTTCTTGCCCTTCTGGCATTCTCCCTGTTCATTGCTTTACCAAAAGAAATCCGTTTCAGTTCTTTCAAGAAAGTCCTTGCCATTCCCGGGCTTGCTCTTCGTATGCTGAAGAACATCCTCCACATCGACCGTAAGAACACGGATTTCATTCATACCGAACACAACTCCTAATTTTTTGCAAGGTTTAAAAGAAAAGGCTAAAAACATTTGGTTCTTTCATCTACATTTGCTATCTTTGCAAAAAATAAAAATCACATGTCTATAGAACGTACATACTCATGACAAATAATATCAATATGGATCAAAAAGAATGGGATATTATTATCCAACCTAATAGCAAACTCTTCAATTTAAATCTGAAAGAAGTCTGGAGATATAAAGATCTTCTTAACATGTATGTTAAGAGGGATATTGTAACATTATACAAACAGACCATTCTTGGTCCATTATGGTACTTAATCCAACCATTAACGACAACAATCATGTTCATGTTTGTTTTTGGCGGCATCGCTGGCATTTCCACCGATGGTCTTCCACAACCGTTGTTCTACATGGCGGGTATTTTATGTTGGAACTACTTCTCTGAATGCCTAACCAGATGTGCTGATACATTTAATGCCAACCAAAACGTTTTTGGAAAAGTCTATTTCCCAAGGTTGGTCGTTCCACTCTCCATTGCCATTTCAAGTTTATTGAAGATGGCCATTCAATTTGCCCTTTTCATTGCTATTTACTTATTCTATATATTCCAAGGTTATTCACCTCAGGTAACATGGTATATTCTATTATTCCCATTATTAATTATATTGCTTGCAGGTTTAGGATTAGGTTTCGGGCTTCTCATTTCTTCAATGACTACAAAATATCGTGATCTAAAGTTTTTAGTATCCTTTGGTGTACAATTGTGGATGTATATAACACCTGTTATATACCCACTCTCAGTGTTAAAGAACAATTATCCTCAATATGTGTGGGCTATCGTTATCAATCCCCTTACAGCAGTCATAGAAACTTTTAAGATTGGATTTTTAGGGCAAGGTACTTTTAGTTGGACGTACCTTATATACTCCATTATATTTACGATTTTTATCATGACGTGGGGAATAGTTACATTTAACAAGGTCCAACGTAGTTTTATGGATACTATCTAAATAAGTTTATTTATGGGAAACGTAGCAATTGAATTTAATAATATTGGCAAACAATACAGGCTTGGCGTAATAGGCACAGGCACACTTAGTAGAGATCTCAACAGATGGTGGGCACTATTTAGAGGAAAAGAAGATCCATATCTTAAGATCGGAGACGAGAACAATCGCTCCCAAAAGGCAAGTAGTGGCTATGTTTGGGCATTGAAAGATATTGACTTCAAGGTTGAAGAAGGTGATGTGGTGGGTATCATCGGTAAAAATGGTGCAGGGAAATCCACACTTCTGAAAATTCTTTCCAGAGTGACGTCCCCCACTACAGGTAATATCCGCGCCCGTGGTCGTATTGCCTCATTACTAGAAGTGGGGACGGGTTTCCATCCCGAAATGACAGGGCGGGAAAACATTTACATGAATGGCTCTATTATGGGAATGACAAAGGCTGAAATCACACGCAAACTTGATGAGATTGTTGACTTTGCTGGAGTTGAGAAATACATCGACACCCCTGTAAAACGCTATTCTAGTGGTATGACTGTTCGACTTGGCTTTGCAATAGCAGCCCACCTAGAACCAGAAATTCTCGTCGTCGACGAAGTACTTGCTGTCGGTGATGCAGAATTTCAAAAGAAAGCGATTGGAAAAATGCAGGATATTAGTCACGGTAGTGGACGTACAGTTCTGTTCGTATCACATAATATGGACTCAATGTTAAATCTGTGTCGAAATGGATTACTTCTGGAAAATGGAAAAATGAAATATTCTGGAGATATCAAATCTACCGTTGCAGAGTACTTAAGTGGTGGGAAAAACGATGCATCGTTTGTACAGACCGACCCAAGAAGCCCTCTTTATATATCTTCAGTAAATATGACAGGATCACATTCAAATAGGGCTGGTCTTTTTTCTTTCGATGAAGACATCACATTTTCGATATCATTAGTTAAAAATAAAGATTTTACAATAGATCGCAACACCGTGATGAGTGTTATACTTATGACTGCCAATAGAACAAGAGTTTGCAATTACGAGATGCCAATAGGGAATATGAAGGAGGAGAACTTAATAGTTGACTTTCAATACAAAAGCCAAGTGTTATTGCCAAATCAGTATCTCATTAGGGTGGTTATACATATACCCAACCTTCAATTTGTTGACAGACAAGATACCTGTTTATTTAAGGTTTCTGATGTTGGCTCTGAATTCTTAAAATATAATGGAACGGATAATGGAGTGATTGTTTATACTCCCAAAGTTGAAATACATAAAGGGATATGAAGAAGATAAAATTGTCGCTTGGAGAGCACCAAAGAATAATTTACGAGTTGTTATATGCTATTGACGACTTTTGTAATAGATATAATATCCGATACTTTTTGGGGTACGGTACTCTACTTGGAGCCGTACGCCATCATGGTATTATTCCTTGGGATGATGATGCTGACATCATGATGGAGAGAGAAGAATATGAACGATTTCAAGAACTAATTATCAAAAACCCTCCTGAAGGTTTTGAAGCATATAGCATTAATAATACAGCAGGCTATTATTATCCCTTTATTAAGTTCGGAAAGAAGAAAACGCTGCTTATCGAGCCTTTTGGTTATGTCCCTTCCAAGGGAATTGGAATAAACATTGACATATTTCCAATAGATGGTTGCCCAGGAAATGACCGCGAGCAGGCATGCATATATGCTCGTAACTATTTCCCGAGATATTTTAATCTTTTAAATAGAAGATTCATAAATAAATATAAATCAAGAAGAGAACGTATATACCATCTTTTTCATTTATCTTACCATTTGCCTTTTGTTCAGAAACGCTTTTTTAAAAGACTATATAAAGATGCTTCCCAGTATTCTTTTAAAGAGACAAAATATTACTCATGCATTTCTTGGTCTTTTAGTGGTGACAAGAATGTTCATGCATGCCATTTAATTGATTCCATAATCAAAGTACCCTTTGGGGATAGACCGCTTCCTATTCCTTCTGGGTATGATGAAATTTTGAGAGAGGAATATGGTGATTATATGACACCACCCCCAGAAGACAAAAGAAAAACCACACATCAACATGGTGGTGTATATTGTATAGAGGACTAACATTATATTAAATTGGAGATGAAGAAAGTATTGACGGTCGGAGTCTACGACATTCTGCATATTGGTCACATGTTGTTATTCAAACATGCTCGTGAATATGGTGATTACCTTATTGTTGCTGTACAAGAATCTGAAGTTGTAAAAAAATTCAAACCTTCAGCAAAAATGGTTTATTCAACAGAAGAACGAATGTTTATGGTAGGCTCTCTTCGGTACGTAGACGAAGTCATATCTTATAGAGATGTTGATGATATTGTAAAAAATGTAGAATTTGACATATTTGCAAAAGGCCCAGACCAAAGTCATGAAGGTTTTCAGAGAGCCGTAAAATGGGCCTTAGCAAATGGAAAATCTGTGGTAACAATTCCACGTACGGAAGGAGTATCATCTACTATCTTGCGAGATTACCTAAAAGAAAATTATTAGAGATGCGCATTCTATACGACCATCAAGCATTTGCGATGCAAAGCCATGGAGGTGTTTCGCGTTGTTTTGCAGAATTGTACAAGAACTTACCTCAGGAGATAAGTGCAAGCATCTCCCTGAAAGAGTCAGAAAACGTATATATTAGAGAAATGAATCTTGCTGGAACACATTACATAAGAGATGGTTTCAATAATTTTATTTGTCGTCGTCCTTTTCCTGGCAAATGGCATCTTTATGAATTGTATCAGAAGATACGAGGAAGAAGTGAATATATAGATATC
>JAFWTK010000072.1 GCA_017518935.1 Prevotella sp. | reverse complement strand
TCGAAGGGTGTGAAGATTCTGATGCACCATGAGACATCTTCCAGTACTCAGAACTACGAGCGTCATCTTGAAGATGCCTTCAACTTGATGAATAAGTACGGCTACGATGCCGTGAAGACAGGCTATGTGGGTGATATCATCCCCCGGGGCGACCATCACTACTCACAGTCGATGAACAATCACTATCTCTATGTGGTGAAGGAGGCTGCCAGGCACCATATCATGGTGAATGCCCACGAGGCCACACGTCCTACGGGCCTCTGTCGGACGTACCCCAATCTTGTCGGAAACGAGAGTGCCCGTGGCACGGAGTATGAGGCCTTCGGCGGCTCGAACCCCGATCACACCTGTATTTTGCCCTTTACCCGTTTGCAGGGTGGTCCGATGGACTATACTCCAGGCATCTTCGTGACGAAACTATCCGAGTGGAGCAATAACACCTCTTGGGCTCGCATCACCATTGCAGGCTCTTTGGCACTCTACCTCACGATGTATTCGCCTCTTCAGATGGCTGCCGACTTGCCTGAGAACTACGAGAAGTTCGATGATGCCTTCCAGTTCATCCGCGATGTAGCCTGCGACTGGGACGACTCGCGCTACTTGGAGGCTGAACCGGGCGACTATATTACCGTGGCCCGTAAGGCTAAGGGCACCGACAACTGGTTCATTGGTGGCAAGTGTGATGAGAATGGTCACCAAAGTGTCATCAAACTCGATTTCCTCGATAAGGACAAGAAATACGACTGTACTATCTACGCCGATGCGAAGGATGCCCACTACGAGACTAATCCGCAGGCTTATACGATAACCAAGAAGGTTGTCAAGGCCGGTCAGACCCTTAAACTCACCGAAGCACCTGGTGGTGGCTTTGCTATTTCATTGATTGCCAAATGATACGTACACTATTATTTATTGTTGTCATGGGGCTTTGCCCCACCGTGATGGCTCAGACAGATGAGTCTGTGGACCTCGATGCCCTTTATCGCCAAATAGACGATGCGATCAGTCAGTCGCCAACATACGTTGCTGCACGAGAGCGTCAGATTGCTGAATGGAGGAACCGTCTGTATAAGGAGAAAAATGTGGAGAAGAGTGTACAGATAGCCGAGGAACTCTTCCATCTTTATCAGCCTTATAGAAATGACTCGGCTCTTTATTATGCTGAGGTATGCATAGCCATTGCCGATTCGCTCCGCCGTCCTGATCTTGCTGGGCGGTTCCGTTCGATGCTGGCTTATCAGTTGTCTAATGCCGATATGTTCACAGAGTCCCTGGAGGAACTCCGTACCGTCAACAAGTCTGTTCTCGATAGTGTGGGACTGGTTAACTATTACCATGCATGGATGCATGTCTACGGTGAGTTAGGCTCAAAAACCCAGCGCCCTGCTATACGACTCAAGTATTTTGGCTTGCAGGATGCATATCGTGATTCTGTATTGATGGTAGCCGATGAGGGGAGCGAGGAATGGCTCCACCTGAAGGTGGACATTCTCTGTGCCCGGCAACTCTATCAGGATGCTCTTGAACTGAGCAGTGAATGGCTCCAGAAGGTGACTGACGGCACTCACGAGAGTGCATACGCTGCCTTCTACCGTTCCATGGTCTATGGCAGACTCAAAAACCACGACCAGACCTGCTATTGGATGGGCAAGTCGGCTCTTGACGATATCAGGTGTGCGGTGATGAATCAGGCCTCGCTCCTCTTCCTGGCAGAACGCCTTGCCAATGACGGCGACATCAGTCGTGCCTACCGTTATGCCGAGTTTGCCAAGGCATGAAACCAAACCTTCTGTCCTCGTTTACGAGGCTATCAGGTTAATTCTGTCATCAATGTGATTGAGAAGAACAACCAGGCGAATC
>JAFWTK010000071.1 GCA_017518935.1 Prevotella sp. | reverse complement strand
ATAGATGCCGCATCTGTAGGCGCCCGCTCTGCCACCTACCGCTACATGTTCACCATGAATGTAACGACTATAGTATGGAATAAAATATAATATGATTATTTGTAATAAAACAAACAACAATATGAGAATCAAACAACTATTTCTGACGCTCGCCCTGCTCTGCACCGTGGTGCAGGGAGCGTGGGCACAAGACAGTTGGGATGATGCCGTAGCCGTGGGGACAGGTACCTGAGTCATAGGAGCCGTCATACCCAAGTACCTGTCCCAGCGACTAGCCTACCTGTCCCAGCGACTAGAGCAAGTGTTTTTGGGTTACCGCTTTTTGCCACTACCCTTGCACCATTTGCATTGGCCGATCAAACCTGTGCATGCTGTGCATTTTACAGGATTTCCAGCGACGTAGTTGTAACCGTCACCATTGCAGTAGTTACAGATACCTGTGCCGTGGCAGTGTGAGCAAGATTCTTCTTTCTTTGGGTTATTAACCGTCTTTTTCTGCTGAGTTTTATTTGTGTTTTCGATATTTGTGGCATTCATAGTTGTGTTGCTTCCAGTGGTTCCACCCGCCAACCCAGATACGGTGTTTGCCAGTCCACTCAGCACATCCCAAATATTTGTATCTGGTTCTGATAATTCTGCATTTCTCTTTTCGTAATCGATATCTGGCCAGCCGCTCCAAGTCATATTAAGATTATAACCAGGAGTTACCCTCTGTGAGAGAAAATCCACAAAAAAACCTTGCGTCTTAATAGTGGCAATGCATTGTTTCCTTAAATTTCCGTCACGGGGTTTTTCAAAAATGATTTCGTAGGTATCAAGATTGGCATAATCGCTATAATTTTTGTTGACGTAACCTACCGTATAGCCCTTATCCTGCATTTTCTCGACTTCCGACAAGACAGCAGAACCGTAACATGAATTATATACTTGTTCTGTGATGTCATCACGTCCGTCTTGCATAATCATTTCATCATATATCATAGTTACAAGGAAGAATCCTTTAGCATTCATATCTGCAAGTTTTTGGGCTGTTTTTTTATCGCTCCATGGTTTTTTTTCTAACTTTTGTTTGGTGACTTTTGGATTTTTCTCAAAAAGCGTATAACGATGCTCTTTGTTATAGTATTTTATTGCGAAGCCATTTTTAAATTTCTTGTTGATTTCCTTCGTTGTGTATATTCTTTCATACTGCTGTTCAATAGAATGCGTATTCTGCTCATGTAGTACGACGGTTCCGAATTTAGTGGTGGAAATTGATTTTATATATCGTCCGTTAGCAATTAAGTCACGCATTTGTTGGTCAAATTCTTTTTCTTTGAAATAATCTTTGGAATAGGGATATATTTCGCATTTCAAGTCTACAGCGTTTGTTTCCATCATCTGTACGACCATAATTTCGTCATTCCTTTCTTGTGATAAAGCATTGTTGAAAACGGACAACAATATAAGGAGAAGATAAATTTTCATTTTGTATGATAATTAAAATGTTAGATTATTTTCTGTGGCAAAGTTAGTCATATTCGACCCCAATTCCTCCTCGATTCCATTTTTTCTAGGGTTCATATATTAAGAAGTTTCATTCATTTGGATATCGGATGAGAATGCGGCTTATCCCAGCGATTACATATATTGCACCAGACTGTGGGGGTACTGTCCGTATTAGTACTTTTGTAGACTGTAGTTCGGTGACCACGTAATAATTCTCCCCTTTGCTCCCTCACCTCTCTTTCTTCTCTCTGGCGGTCAGCCTGCTTGCGGTCTATTTCATCGATATCATTCTTTAATTGTTGTTCTACATCGCTAGGTTTGTTTTCAAGCATAATTGCGCCAGATCCGATGCCTCTGGCAATGAAATCTCTCTGGGCTTGGGAAAGGGCATTAGCTGTGGTTTGGTCAATAGGCGTATCGTATCTGGTACCATTCAACGTAATGACTGTATTGCCATCGGTGGATATGCGTAATTGTCCAGAAATAGGATCGTAGAAGGTTAATGTCTCAACTCTTGGGAAGGCTGCATAGTTCGTCGTTACACGAACGTTGACACGCTTATATATATTCCAACCATTCTCTTGGCATTGGTATATATATCGTGGCATTGGATGTTGCAAGTCTATAGGCTCTCCGCTAACTTGATATAATATGGTGCCATCGTTAGTTCTATAACAATAAATGGAGCAGTATCCATAGGTTCCTGACTTATTCCAATACCTTGTTTCCCCCACTTGTGGTAATCCTCCAGTCACACGGTTATAGCCAGGAAAAGGAACCTCATTGTTTTTGGTTGTATTGTTTATTTGTGCTACTGCTACATTCTGCTGTTTCGGTTGTTGCCTCGTGGCCACAGCCTGTTGCTGTGCCGCACGTTTCTGGGCTGTGGCCTGTTGCTGTGCCTTACGCCGTTCTTCTGCGGCTTGTTGCTGTGCCTTACGCCGCTCTGCTGCGGCCAATTGCTGTGCTGCACGCTTTTCGGCTGCGACTCTCTCAGCGATAGCCCTCTCCTCGGCTTTTATGCTGTTCAGCAGTTTGTCCGCATCCTTTTTATTGTCTGTGTCGGCATAGCGCTGATATTCTGCGCATAGTTTCTTTGCCTGATTAAGATCTTTGTCGACACCACGTCCTTCCATATATAGACTGGCGAGTGCTCCACATGCCATCCAATAGCCTTCCTCCGACTTGTCTTTCGTTTCAGAAATAGCCAGACGGTAGTAATTGACGGCATTGTCGATGTTATAGCACTGTACGCTATCCTGAGCATAGCAATTGCCAAGAGGGTAATATGCACGTTTATCTCCATCGCGCAATGCCGCATGAAGATATACGAATGCTCCCATGTAGTTATGTTCCCTCCACAGCGAATGTCCCACCTGATAGGTCGTTGCACTGCTCTTGGTGAGGATGTCGTCATCGCTGGAGAGCAGTTCTATGTCAATCGGCTTGGGTGTCACTTCCTTTCTTTCTACCGGAACACCATGCATGGGGATAATCAGTTTCAAACCTGCATAGCAGACCTTACTGGTGGGGTTGGCATCTTTCAGTTCCTGTTCGCTGATGGCGTACTTCCGGGCAATCGTGGTGAAATCCTCGCCTCGCTGTACCACATGTTCCTTCTGTTGTGCCTGCATAGTTAATACAAGACAACACATCAATGTTAATAGAATGGTTCTTGTATTCATCGTCTAAATGTTAATAACTCACAACTAAGAAATTGGAAACACTCCAGAAACGGTTTGCATCAGTGACAGTCAGTGTGCTGGTGCCATCAGTGTTTTGCTTGATTTCATATGAGCCTGAAGGCATCTGAGTGAGCACGCTTACCTTCTTGGCTGGAATCTTGAACGTCTTGTCCCTACGGATGTCTATCTTTTCGAATGCCGAAGCATTTACCTTTGAAAGGTCGAGTCTACTTTTCTTAAACAGCGACCCTCCGCTCAACAGTCCTGCTTCCTTGAGTTCCTTTTTCGTTCCGATGAATATATATGCTTCATTCATCATATCACTCTGAGCCACCAGTGCCTCTTCCTGGCTCTTGTTTTCCTCCTCCAACTCTGCCACATGGGTGTTCAGTTTTTCAACATGTGTTTTTAGGGTCTTGATGTCGAAGTTCCGCTTTTCCAGTTCTTCGGTAAGTTCCACGATGGCCTGGTCTTTCTCCTCAAGTTGTTTCTTCAGCGAGGCTATTGTCTTCAGCATCTTTGCTTTGTCGCCTTCGCTGCCCTTCAATTTTTCCTCAAGGGCAGCAAGGCGCTCACGCTGTCTTTGAAGGATCATCTTATATGCCTCTATGTTCTGCTGTATTTGTTGCTTACGGGTCAGCGCGCCTTCTCCTCCTGTGCGGAGAATCTCCTGATCCATATTCACCACGCTGTCCATGCTTGCATTTACGGCATCAAGGAACAAGTCCATCTCGTCCTTCTCAGACATGGTCTCACTCAACACATTTCGCAGGGAATCGGCTTCCGGATTACCTTCGGCTTTACCTCCGCATGCCATCATCATACCTAATAATGGTAATGCTAATGCTACAGAAATTAATCTTTTCATATTTAATACAGGTTGTTTACGATATGCAAAGGTAGGCTTTTTCTTTGAAACAACCAAATAATAACTGTAATATTTTACTGGGTATCGACGATTGCGGTGAAGGTGATAGTAGCCGCGCTCACAGCCTTCCTGACGGCCATCACGACCACCAGTTGCGCAGGCTACGGCCCCATCTACTAAGGGCTACAGACAAATCTACTAAGGGGCTCCTACCCTATCTCACCAAGAAAGGCATCCTTGCGGGTGCCTTTCTT
>JAFWTK010000070.1 GCA_017518935.1 Prevotella sp. | reverse complement strand
GCGACAAGTACGGGACAGAATCTGACGCACCTCTTCTGGTGTCAGGTCAGGCTTGGCCTGCAACCAGAGAGCGATGGCACCTGCCACAATAGGTGTTGACATCGAAGTACCAGAATTCGCTGCCCAAGGATATTGCTCCCCTTGGAAGTCCGACCATGAGACGATGTAATCCCCAGGATGGTAAACATGGCTATAGGAAGAAATAACATTCAGCCCCGGAGCCACAACATCTGGCTTCATCAGTCCGCTCATCGTAGGACCTGTCGATGAGAATGAACCTATCAAACCTTGAACGGCTCCACTCAAAGATCCCTGTACTTCACCCTTCTCGTTCAGAAATTCCAGTCGATGGGTGGTGGCTCCCACACAGATTACTGCCGGGAAACAGCCCGGTGCTAGGATATCATGTCCCTTCTGGGCTGCTGACCACCGACTATCCATTTTATGAGACTTAAAGGCCATTTTCGAACTCCCATAGACTTTGATTACCCCCTCACCTCCAACCACCAATGCCAGTGGCGATAACTTATTGAGGTCACTGTTAGCCTTTACAAGTACCTGATAGATATCCTCATCAATGAATGATGACATACCGCGATAGACTAAAAATGAGAGCGAGTCTTCCCCGCAGATCAATTCTTTTTTTACAATACTATCGTAGACTACCTCGGTAGTGGTAAAGGAGACCGTATCAGTTGGCACATCCTTTTCACCTTGATAATAATAGAATATCAGTCGAAGCGGCTCCGTTGAGGTTAAACGGTACACTGCCGACTCCTTGTAGCAACGGATAAAGGCACCTGCCTCCTGTTGTTCGGCAGATTTCTCGATGTAGGTCTTTTCTGTGCCTTCGTTACCTGCAGAAGTGACAATGATCCGGCCCGGTCCGGTCATACGGTCCAACACAGCCGAAAAGAGACTATCTTCCTCGTTGAGATAGGGATGATAGCCCTCACTGAACGAGACTACACACGGTTTCCCCTGCCGACTGGCATAGTCGAAGCAGTATTTCATTCCCAAGGCATCAATGGCTGTCGTGTATTTGTAGACATCGGCAGAATCGATATACTCAATGTCATCCGTGATGGCATTACTCACCAAACAGACATCACTCTCAAAGGCCATGCCCCTGTACTTGGTGTCATAGCCACTGCCAACGGCAATACCCGAGGTATGTGTACCATGTGTCTGGGTAGGTGCATCGGTGGACTGTCCACAAGCCAATATCTCTGCCTGCCCGATATAATCACGGCCAACGGGCAACAGACTGCCAATGGTATCCTTCGACAACTGGTCCCAGAAAGCCCCAATGCGGTATTGACTACCAGATGTATCATAGAAAGTAGGATGCTTCAAGTCGAAACCGACATCTTCAACACCAATGACGACCCCAGCCCCCGTATAGGCGGGGTGGTTGTCGGAGGATTCATAGACGGGAAGGGCGTTGACTACCAAAGCCGTCGTATCCATCAATGCACAGGCACGGCCATTAGCCTCAATACGACTCACAGCATGTTCTGCCGCCAGTGCCTCCACTTTCTCCAATGGAATACTCGCAATCACGATATCCTCCCATTGGGCATATTTCCTGCAACCATACTTCCTGAGAACATCATCGGCTTGTTTTTCTTCTATTCTGACAAAGGCTGTGATGCTGCGAGCCCGCTGTCCACCATCAACACTGCGTGTCAATGGCAAACAACGGTTCTCTGCCACCGCCTGTCGCACATAGCCCGACAGTTTCCTTTGGCTGGCATGCTGTCCATACGCCACCAGCACCAGTCCCACAAGAATTAGCAGTAGGATATTTCGTTTCATCTGACTATTACATCAAGTCGATTGCGACCTTGTTTGTCAAAGCAATAAACTCAGAGATAGAGAGTTGTTCTGGACGACGGGTCATCATCGGATCGTCGAAGAACTCTGAACGGGGATTGCAGATTTGGCGAAGGGAGACACGAAGCATCTTGCGACGCTGGTTGAAGGTGGCCTTGACGATACGTTTAAAAAGTTTTTCGTCGCATCCGAGGTCGGTGACGGCGTTGCGGGTCATGCGGATAACGGCACTCTGCACCTTTGGGGGAGGATTAAAGACCGACGGTTCAACCGTGAAGAGATACTCCACATCATACCAAGCCTGAATCAATACAGATAGGATGCCATACTGTTTGTTGCCTGGCTTAGCAGCCATACGGACGGCCACCTCGTGCTGAATCATACCCGTACAACAGGGAATCAAGTCCTTGTTGTCGAGCATCTTGAAGAATATCTGTGAGGAGATGTCATAGGGATAGTTGCCTGTCAACACAAACTGCTGACCGCCAAAAACCTCGTTTAAGTCCATCCGCAGGAAATCACCACCTATTATATTATTAATAAGACGGGGGAAGTTTTCTCTAAGATAAGCCACTGACTCACGGTCTATCTCCACGACCTTCAACGGACGAGGCTTTTCCACCAGATACTGTGTCATCACTCCCATGCCAGGCCCTACTTCCAACACAGGCAGTTCCGCATATGGCTCATCCACCGTATCGGCAATCCGCTTGGCGATGTTCAAGTCAGTCAGGAAGTGCTGACCAAGATTCTTTTTCGGTCTTACTTGTTTCATTTGGGGGACAAAGATAAGGAATAAAAATGAAATAATGAAAGAATGAGGAAATGAAAACAAATAAATTGCAATAAATAACAAAAAAATATAGGAATTAAAATTTCATTCTTTCATTTTTTCATTATTTCATTTATAATTTGTACCTTTGCACCAATGGAAACGAAAAAGATCCTTGCATACATCGCAAAGATTGTGCTGCCCTTCATCCTGGGTGGTGCCATCTTGTGGTGGATGTACCGTGGCGAAGACCTCTCTCTCATCAGTCATGTGCTAACGGAAGAGATGAACTGGACCTGGATGCTGCTCAGTTTCCCATTCGGCATCTTGGCACAGATGTTCCGTGGCTGGCGCTGGAAGCAGACGTTGGATCCCATTGACGACCTGTCACCAAACACAGCCAAGCAATCATATTCCGGCCAGAAGATACGAGCCCGCAATGCTACCTGCATACACGCCGTATTCATTTCGTATGCTGCCAGTCTGGTGATTCCGCGCATCGGTGAGTTCTCACGCTGTGCCATCCTGAAACGCTACGACGGCGTTTCGTTCAGCAAGGCCTTAGGTACGGTGGTGACGGAACGAGCCGTAGACACGCTGATTGTAATGCTCTACTCAGGCATTATCCTACTGATAGAGATGAGCATCTTTGGCACCTTCTTTAAGAAGACAGGTACCTCGCTCGACCATATCTTAGAAGGCTTTTCTTTGACGGGTTGGCTGGTGACGGCCATCTGTGGTATTGCTGTCCTCATCCTGTTGCACCTGTTGTTAAAGAACTTCTCTATATATAATAAGGTGAAGATGACGCTAAGTGGCATCTGGGAAGGCGTGCTCTCCCTGCGGGGCATCAAGAACCTGCCGCTCTACATCTTTTTCTCCGTCGGTATCTGGGTGATGTATTTCCTGCATTACTACCTCACCTTCTTCTGCTTCGACTTCACGGAAAATCTCGGTATCGGCTGTGCACTGGTATCCTTTGTGGTAGCCAACTTTGCCGTCATCGTACCCACGCCCAACGGTGCCGGTCCATGGCACTTTGCCATCAAGACCATGTTGATACTCTATGGCGTGACCGATGAACAGGCCCTCTGGTTTGTACTCATCGTACACACCGTACAGACCATGCTCGTGATTGCCCTTGGCATCTACGGTTGGGCAGCCCTCTCGTTTACGAAACGTTTAAACCCTCAAACAACATAACTATGAGTGAAATTAAGAATCTGAACCCAGCGTGCATCTGGAAGAATTTTTATGCACTGACACAAGTACCGCGTCCGAGCGGACATTTAGAGAAAATCCAGCAGTTCCTGCTCGACTTCGCCAAGCAGGCGGGTGTTGAAGCCTTCAAGGATCCTGCTGACAACATTGTGATGCGCAAGCCCGCCTCTCCGGGTATGGAGAAGAAAAAGGGCGTCATCCTTCAGGCCCACATGGACATGGTACCGCAGAAGACACCCGAGAGTACCCACAACTTCGAGACCGATCCCATCCAACCCTGGATTGACGGTGAATGGGTGAAGGCCAAGGGTACGACACTCGGTGCTGACAATGGCTTAGGCGTAGCCTCCATCATGGCCATCATGGAAGACAAGTCCTTGAAGCACGGACCTATCGAAGCCCTTATCACTGCTGACGAAGAGACAGGTATGTTTGGAGCCAATGGCCTGCCTGAAGGAGAACTCAATGGCGACATCCTCCTGAACCTCGACTCAGAGCACTGGGGCAAGTTCGTCATCGGCTCTGCCGGAGGTATCAATGTGACTGCCACCTTAGACTATCAGGAGGCAGAGACCGATCCTGACGACGCAGCAGTGAAGGTGACTGTGAAAGGTCTGCGCGGTGGACACTCAGGCTTAGAGATCCACGAGGGTCGTGCCAACGCTAACAAACTGCTCGTCCGCCTCGTCCGTGAAGCCATCGAAGAGTGCGAGGCCCGTTTAGCCTCTTGGCAGGGCGGCAACATGCGTAACGCCATCCCATTCAAGGCTGAAGCCGTGCTGACATTGCCGAAGGAAAACGTAGAGGCCCTCAAGGAACTCGCCCAAGACTGGCTCGAGGACTTCACCGACGAATACAAGGGTATTGAGAGCGGCATTGAAGTCATCTGCGAGGATGTGGAAACACCTAAGATGGAAGTTCCCCAAGAGATTCAGGATAATCTCATCAATGCCATCTACGGCTGTCACGACGGTGTAATCCGCATGATTCCCAGTTATCCGTCTGTAGTAGAAACCTCCAGCAACCTCGCTATCATCGAGATCGGCGAAGGAAAGTCCATGCTGAAGATCCTGGCCCGCAGTAGCCGTGAAGATATGAAGGACTATATCGTCAAGACACTCGAAAGTTGCTTCAACATGGCAGGTATGAAGGTAGAGACCGCAGGCAGTTATGGCGGTTGGGATCCTAACCCAGAGTCACCAATCTTGCACCTCTTACTGAAAGACTATAAGGACCTCTTCGGCAAGGAAGGCATCATCCAGGTGGATCATGCCGGACTGGAGTGTTCCATCATCCTTGGCAAGTATCCGCATCTTGATGTCGTCAGTTTCGGTCCTACGATGAAGTCGCCGCACACCACAACGGAGCGTGCACTCATCGCCACAGTAGAACCCTTCTGGACACTCTTGAAGAAAGCCCTGGAGGATATTCCAGAAAAATAAAATAACAAAAAATCGCGGATTTGCTTGGCAAGTCCGCGATTTTTTTCTATCTTTACACCCGACAAACCAAATTAGTAACAAAATTATGGACGATTACCCGGCGGACAATTACGATTTGTAATGGCGGGGGATAGCGAGCAAGGCTGCTAATCCCTTTGCCGCTAAAACCATTTCAAAAACGAAAAAAGGATTAGCACAATGAAGACATTCTGGAACACCCAAGGCGGACTGAGCCAACTCACAGAGTGGCAGCCTAATTGCTGGATACAGGTGACATGCCCCACCGAAGACGACCAGCGCGAACTCGAAGAGAAGTTCAATATCCCCGACTACTTCATGTCGGACATCAGCGATACCGACGAGCGTGCCCGTTATGAGTACGACGACGGTTGGATGCTCATCATCCTCCGTATCCCCTACGTCAAGGAGATTCGGAGCCGTACACCATATACCACCGTACCGCTCGGTATCATCCACAAGCGCGATGTCACCATCACCGTCTGCTACTATGAGACGAATATGATGATTGATTTCGTCTCGTTCCAGCAGAAGCGCGGCGAGGGGTTCACCGACCATGTCGATATGATTTTCCGTATCTTCCTTTCCAGTGCCGTCTGGTACCTGAAACGCCTGAAACAGATCTCTATGCTTGTCGACAAGGCCAAGCGCAACCTC
>JAFWTK010000069.1 GCA_017518935.1 Prevotella sp. | reverse complement strand
TTTCAGGGCGGCAATCGCCATATCGGTAGTGATATGTCCGCAGAGGGGATAAAGTCCGACATCCTTGCCTACTTTCTTCAGTTCCTTGTTCTTCTTGAGTTCCTTATTGTAGGCTTTTGCCCACTCTGGCAACTCCGTACGATAGTAAGTGCTCGTGATAAACTGTCCATTGTCGTAATCCAACCAATAGGCATGATCCGAACTTCTTCCTGCCGGCAGGATGGCGGCGCGATCCTTGTATGACACACCAACTACCTTTGACTGGAAGTCGGTGTGCAGCCTCAACTGGTCGCCGATGGTTGTTGCCAACAGATTGCGGGGCGACATACAACCACGCTTGCGGTTGTCCGTTCCCACAGGATCAACGGTCTTATCACCACAGCAATACACAGGCTCTTCGTCGATGAAGAAATCATTGCCGCAGATACCATGCAGGGCGGGAGTCGAGCCAGTATAGGCACTTGTATGTCCGATGGCTGTTACCGTCGGCAGGTAGTTAATCAGACAGTTGTCGCAACTATAGCCTTTCTTGATGAGTCGCTTAAAGCCGTCGTCACCAAACTGGTCGTAGTATCTGCTGAGATAGTCCCAACGCATCTGATCCACCACAATGCCCACCACCAATTTCGGGCGCTCACCAAAATCCGTATGCGCCAAAGCAGTATGGCAGACACATAGTGTCATTACGAAAATAAAGAGAATCTTTCTCATATTTGTTTGTTTTTTGTTTCTCCAATCACTTTCAGGAGGTCTTGCTGTATCACACCGTTCGTCGCCACGACACTGTTGCCCTGTGTAAAGTCCGTCGAACCGTCGTAGTCTGTCACCATTCCACCAGCCTCCATCACAATCAGGCTACCAGCCATATAGTCCCACTGACCGATATACTGTTCGGCATAGCCGTCGAGCCTGCCAGCAGCCACCTGACAGAGTGCCATCGCGGCAGAGCCACAGGCACGGATGCTTCCCACATTACCATAGAACCTATCGATTAAATGCTTGATGACAGGCTTATAGGCATCACTATTGTATGGCAGTTGCAGGCAGAGCAGGGCATCCTGAATCTTCTGCGCACTCACGTGCAGCCTTATCTTTTCACTTTTCACTTCTCCACTTTTCACTTCTAAGTACGCTCCTCCCCCTTTCCAGGCATAGAAGCACTCATCGGCACAAATCTCATAGACCACACCGATAAGGATCTCCTTACCCTGTAGCAGCGCAATACTCACAGCATACGGCGCATACCGATGAATGAAGTTCGTCGTGCCGTCGAGCGGATCCACCACCCAACGGATCAGGGGGACAGGTTCTTGATTCCGTTCAGGATCAAGCGACCTGTCCCCCTGATCCGCCGTTCCCTCTTCGGTGATAAATCCTGCCTCTGGCAACAGTTCTCTTAGCGCACTGACAATCAGCCGCTCCGACCCCTTGTCGACATACGACACATAGTCGTGGGCGTGTTTTCGCTCCACGCTTTCAAGGGAGAACTTCTCCCGTTCTCCCCTAATATACGCCCCAGCCCGCCGTGCAATCTCGCACACAGCCAGGGTACATTTCTCTAAATCAACCATTTACTTCTTGAAGAAGGAGGCAATCCAGAGGATGAGAGCCGCACCGATGATGGCTGTGGCGAGTTGTCCGAGGAGGCCACCCCAAGAAATGCCGAGCAGGTCGAACAGCCAGCCGCCGAGGGCACCGCCAAGGAGACCCAGCACACAATTCATGATGATGCCGAAGCCACCACCTTTCATTAACTTACCAGCGCAGAAGCCAGCCAAACAACCTAAAAGAAGTGAAATGATAATACCCATAATTTTACTATTTAATTGGTTTGATGCTGCAAAAATACGCAAAATAATCGGAACCACCAAGAAATGAACCGATTATTTTGCGTATTTGAACAGACTGAAAGATTATTTCTTTATCTCAATATCACGTTTCACGTTGTTGCGGATCTTTGTGAGATAGCCCTTCATACCCTCGGCATTCTTGTTGTCGATGATTTCCAGAAGTTCTTTCAACTCCGTACGAATCCGACTCACCTGGTCATGAGTATAGGGGTTGAAGAGGATTTCCTGCAATAGATAGTCATCCTCATTCAGCACGCCTTTGGCAATCCTCATGTGGCGCTTGAAGGTAGTACCCGGTGCATCCTGATGCTTCATCACTGCCGCAAAGACAAACGTCGACACAAACGGGATTGACAGCGAGTAAGCCACCGTCTTGTCATGTTCCTCGAAGGTGTACTCGTAGATATTGAGTCCCAACTTCTGATAGAGGTCCTTGAAGAAGATACGTCCCATATAGTCGCCCTCGCTGATGATGATGGCATTCTCCTCGGAGAGTTGCTGGAGATTGGCAAACGTCGGACCGAACATCGGGTGCGTACTGACATACCTCATGCCCGTCGATTCATAAAACTCCTTCAGATCCGTCTTCACGCTGGCAATATCACTGATGATACACTCTTTGGGGAGATACGGGATCACCTCCTTAAACACAGGAATGGTATATTTCAGCGTGACGGCATTGATCAGCAGTTCCGGCTTAAACGCCTTGATTTCCTCGTAGGAGGTAAAGCGCTGACAGTTGTAGGTAAACCGCATCCGCTTGGGGTCTCTCTCGAAGACGGCCACCTCGTGCTCAAAACTCAGCAGGTCGATGAAGAAACTTCCCATCTTACCTGCACCCATCACAAGAATCTTCATAATTCTCCTCTTTTATAAAAGAAATTACTTATTAATGATTTCGATTTGTTGTCTGACACTTTCCTCATGGATATTCTCAAAGACGTGAGCCACGAACTCTGGGGCCATACCACAGAGGGCTCCCTGTGCGCCACGCTTGTTCAGGATCTCATTGTAGCGGTTGGCCTGCAGCACCGTCATATTGTGCTCCTTCTTGTACTGACCGATCTCGCGACAGACCTTCATACGCTTGGCCAGAATGTCCATAATCTGATTGTCGAGTTCGTCAATCTGCTTACGGAGTTGACTGATGCCCTCTGTCGTGGTGTGCTCATCACGGATCACGAGCAGCGAGAGGATATAGTCGAGCACATCAGGCGTCACCTGCTGCTTGGCATCACTCCACGCCTTATCCGGATCACAATGGCTCTCAATGATCAATCCGTCGAAGCCCAGGTCCATGGCCTGCTGACAGAGCGGAGCCACCAGTTCACGACGACCTCCGATATGTGAGGGGTCACTGATGAGCGGCAGGTCAGGAATCCTGCGGCGCAACTCGATGGGAATCTGCCACATCGGGGCGTTGCGGTAGATCTTCTGCTCATACGAAGAGAAGCCACGATGGATGGCTCCGAGACGCTTGATACCAGCCTGGTTGATGCGCTCCAAGGCACCAATCCAGAGTTCGAGGTCAGGGTTCACAGGATTCTTCACGAACACAGGCACATCTGCCCCTTGCAACGCATCGGCAATAGCCTGCATGGCAAAGGGATTGGCTGATGTACGGGCACCTATCCAGAGGATATCGACATCATACTTCAAGGCCAGTTCCACGTGTTCTGGCGTAGCCACCTCACAGGCCACGTTCATCTTGGTTTCCTTCTTCACTTGCGAGAGCCACGCAAGGGCGGGCTCACCGTGTCCCTCAAAGCCACCTGGCTTCGTACGGGGTTTCCACACACCGGCACGGAAGTTATGGCAACCCTTCATTGCCAGTTCACGGGCTGTGGTCATCACTTGTTCCTCCGTCTCGGCAGAGCAAGGGCCTGCAATCACGAAGGGACGTTCATTGTCACTCGGTAAATTCAATGGGGCTAATTCCAGTTCCATAATTATATTGCTTGTTTGATTCTTTCTAATGCTTGTTGTATTTTCTCTTCCTTCGCACAGAGGGAGATACGGATATACCGTTCACCGTTAGAGCCGAAGATGAAGCCTGGGGTGATGAAGACACGGGCCTCATGCAGTACACGCTCCGTCAGGTCTTCCACGTTCTGGATGTCAGCAGGTATCTTGCCCCAAAGGAACATACCCACCTGATTCTTATCGTAGGTGCATCCTAAGACATCCATAATCTTCTCTGCCCACTCACGACGACGCTGATAGGTATTGATATTATACTCCCTGTGCCAAGCCTCATCATTCTGATACGCCTCAGCGGCAGCCAGTTGGATGCCACGGAAAGTACCACTCTCAATGTTCGACTGCACCTTCAGTATCCATGAGATAAACTCTGCATTCGTGGCACAGAGGCCCACACGCCAACCGGGCATGTTGTGACTCTTCGACATCGAGTTGAACTCGATACAGCAGTCCTTCGCACCAGGCACCTGGAGAATACTCAGGTGCTCCTCGCTGAGAATGAAGGAGTAAGGATTGTCGTTCACCACCACAATACCATGTTCCTTCGCAAACTGCACCAGACGCTCGTAAGTCTCACGCTGGGCACGACCGCCCGTCGGCATATTGGGATAGTTGGTCCACATCAGTTTCACTTTCGAGAGATCCATCTTTTCCAGTTCCTCGAAGTCAGGCTGCCAACCGTTATCCTCACGCAGATTGTAGTTCACAATCTTGGCGCCCAAGACCTTACTCAGCGAAGTATAGGTAGGATAGCCCGGATTCGGCACCAGCACCTCGTCGCCAGGATTCACGAAGGCCAGCGTCACGTACAGGATACCTTCCTTCGAGCCAATCAGTGGCAGGATCTCCGTCTTGGAGTCAAGGTCCACATTATACCAACGCCTGTAGAAGCCGGCCATGGCCTCACGCAACTCAGGCGTACCCATCGTGGGCTGATAGCCGTGGGCATTGGGCTGGTGGGCCACCTCACAGAGTTTCTCGATGGTCTGTGGGGACGGGGGCATATCGGGACTGCCTATGGCGAGGCTGATGATATCCTTGCCCTCGGCATTCATCTGGGCTACTTCCTTCAACTTCCTACTGAAATAGTACTCCTGTACTAAACTTAATCTCTCTGCTGGTTGTATCTTGGTAATCATAATTCCTAATTTCTAATTTCTAATTGGTCTGCCTCCCGTCCTTGTACTCGCCAAGAATCTTCAAGTCCTTGGTCAATGGGATGATCGCGTCAATGCTCTGGCGGTAACGGGTCAGGTCGTCGTACATCACGTCGACATAGAACAAGTATTCCCACTCCCGTCCGATAATCGGCAGCGACTGAATCTTCGTCAGGTTGATCTTATAAAAAGAAAGGATTGCGAGCACGTGACTCAGCGAACCCTCCTCGTGAGGCAGGGAGAAGACAATGCTCGATTTGTTGGTCTCCGTCAGCGGACGTAACATATCCGCCTTATTGGGGTTCGACACCACGAGAAAACGGGTGAAGTTGTGCTTGTTGTCCTCGATATGGTCTTCCAGCACCTACAGCCCATAGAGTCGTGTTGCCTCAGCGTGACAGATGGCCGCCCAGCCTCGCCTACCCTCTTCGGCAATCATCTTTGCCGAGCCTGCCGTGTCCTCAGCCTCCACATTCTTCAGTTGCGGGTGCTGGGCCAGGAACTGACGGCACTGCATCAGGGCCACGGGGTGCGAGTGTACTTCCGTGATAGTGCTCCAGTCGTCCTCCGGCAGACAACAGATACAGTGTGAGATGTGCAACTTGTGCTCACCTACCACCGTCGTGCCCGAGTCGCGCAGCAACTCATAGTTATGCAACAGCGAACCCGCAATCGTGTTCTCTATGGCCAGCATACCAATGGCGGTAGGATCCTGCTTGATGCTCTCGAACACCTGTTCAAAGGTGGAGCAGCAGATGAGTTGTATCTGTTCTCCCTCGAAATACAGGTGCGCCGCAATGTCGTGGAACGAACCCATCAGTCCTTGTATGGCAATCCTCTTCATCTATGTAATTACAATTTGACGATTTACAATTTATTAAAAATCCCGCTTTCACTCTGTTGTGAAGCGGGACCTTATTTCAATTCTTCAATTTTCAATTCTTTAATTTTACTTACGGCCTTCCGCTTCACAGTTCCCTGCAAAGTAAAAGTAATAACCGTAAAAGTAAGCGTTCAACATTGACATATTCTGTTCGTTTTTGTCTTATCGGCTGCAAAAGTACATCATTTTTGCGAAACAAACAAATAATTTGCAAGAAATTTTGCGTTTTTGCTTACTTTTTTAATATCCGCACCACTGACGGCGCATTTCGTCACGATCCACCTCGTCTATCAGTATTTCTGCCAATGCAGTGACTACCTCAAAGGGAACCTGCATCCGAGGATCATCACTGTGCGGATTGATAGAAGGCAGGAAATGAGCCATCTCATGCTTATACACCTCACGCATCCGATGGCCTTTCTTGCCGCTATCCACCGAACAGGTATAAGTCACGTTGGCCAGACGGTCGCAGAGTTTCACAAAGGGAGCATAGAGTGTCTCGCGTATACCTTTATAATATTTCTCCCCTGCCCGCTCGGCACGCGTGCGCCCCTTGTCGTTGGTCAGGGCATAGACAATCTCCGTCGCCATCAGCGCCTGCTCCTCCGTCAGCCACTGCCGTGCGATGTTCAACACATCATTGTACGTCACCCGTGCATCCTCGATGCTATCGTGATAATAGCCTCCGAAGAACAGCGGCAGCACATCATCCTCGCAGGCACATACCAGATGACCGAAACCAGAAATGCCTTCCACCACCATATCGAGATGGAATCCGTATGGCAGGTCGTCGCCATAGGTCTGGTTCACACTCTGATGCAAGTCATGAGCCGACTGCCTGATGGTCTCCAACTGGGCAGCATATTTCTCCTGATACTTCTTAAATTCTTCCTTTGTCATACCACATTAATGTTTAAGAACCTTTCGTCCGTTGGTGAGATATATGCCCTTGGCCTGGGCAGCCAAAGAACCGTTCATCTTCCGACCTTGGAGGTCGTAGACTACATCATGATCCGTCGGACGCGTATATTCCACCTGTTGGATAGCCAAAACATCTGACTCTGCCTGAATACCGACCTCCGCAGCCGATGTCCAGGCGTTGTTATTAATCTCCGATTTCGCCACAAACTTCAGATAGCGGCCTGTCGTGGGTGTTTTCAGTTTGACCACCTGAAGCGACGTGGTGTTCTTGAACTCACCGGAAACCACTGGTGAGCCCCATGTCTTACCATCTGTGCTCAGATAGAGTTCGAAGGCCTTTACCATACCGTTCTGATTACCGTCCTGACGACTGAGATAGGTAAATGCCGTCACCTTGTACTCTTGGGCCATATCCACCACCAGCGTATGCGGACAACGTGGTTCTACACTTCCCCACTCCGTATGCCAGAAGGTGCTGGTATTACCGTCGAAAGCCAGACGGGCCTCATTGCCACCATGCTGACTGTCGGCACTGACCAGTTTCCAGGCAGATTTGTTGATAAAGAGTTCAAAGTCGTAGGTCATCAACGGACTGTCCATCAGCCCCTCAGCGGAACAATAGGCTGTGATGGTGCAGGCCTCATTCTGGGTCAGCACAGCGGTATATTTCTGATAGTCACCACCATTGATGCTGTAATAGATGGTGGCATTCTTCGTAGGCGTACTCATCTTGATACGTCCGTTGCTCTGACGCTCACAACTGACGGGCTGGCAGACGGGCATATCCACACGGGCCTTACTGGCTGCCTTTGCCTGAGATGTCAGCGGCATGATGAAGAAGCGGAAAGCGGTATTGGCGGCTTTCAGTTCATATTTCGCCAGCACGTCAGGACCGCAGGAGTTGTTACCCAAACCACGGGTGACGGCATCAAGATTGACAACGGTATTGGCAGTGCGTACAAACTCGTAGGTGTGCTTCTTACGCGTATTCTGATTGGTATAGTTGTCTTCCGGACGGAAGTGGACGGCAGAGGCAGCCATCTGATCGGGAGCAGCAATGAGCAGTCCCTGACCCTCGCCATTGGTAACCGACAGCCAGCGCACCTCCTGCTTGGTACCGTGTTCCTGCGGCAGGATATAATCCTCATACTGGTCGGTGACAGTGCTCTGATAAATGGCCGGCAGACAAGCCTCCTTACGGTCACGGTAACTGTCCCAAGGGCCTCGTCCGAACCATGCCAACTGTTCCATCTCCTTCGGCATCTCCAACTTAAAGCCGAGTTTCGGCAGGATGGCACCCGTATTCTGGGGACGGATGAAAGAGTTGACCATCAGCGTACCATCGGCACAGACGATAAAGTCTAGACTCACATCAAAGGTGTTCGAGCCACTGCCATAGGTGCTTTTCATGTTGACGGTAACGGTCTTCCCGTTATCGGACTTCGTTACCGTAGTACCAGTGCCCTTACCTGTCGTACTGAGTTTAGGCAGACCCATACCGTCCCAACTGGACTTCTTACTGCCGTCGTTGTCGGTAGGCAGACGGAAGGCATTGAGTTGCAAGGCCTTGCTCATCATCTGTACACCGTCGTAGGTATAGCCCGACAAGGTGCCTTTATTCTTGTTGAAGGTAGCCTTGAAGAGACTGTTGGAAACCGTCACCGTCGTGGCGTCATCCTCGACAGTCAGGTTCTCGCAACCAGTCAGACCACTCAGGTCGTACATCGGTTTTTGGGCCGTCTGTACAGGGAGTTTCTCCTCTGCCACCACATAACCGGCATCAGCCCAAAGGGTATTCTCTTTCTGCGTAGCCGTGAACTGGATGAATGCTTCCTTCGAGGCATCTACCGAGGAGAGTGCAGACAGGTCGATGGTCACGACAGCACTGTCAGCCGCAGCCACCTCCTGGTCAATCACGCCATTAGCGATGGTATTACCCTCTTCATCAACCACCTTATAAATGACATCGTATGTGCTCGAAGGCAGGAAAGCCATCTTGTTCTTCACACGGAACTGACCCGTCTTGCCCTTCACCGCCTTGAACTCCAACGGCTGATACACCTTCTTCGTATTATAGGTCTTGGCCGTATAACTCCAGTCGGGATGCACCAGTCCGTTGATACAGAAGTTGCCGTCGTTGGGATTGTCACCGAAGTCGCCACCATAGGCCCAGTATTCCTTACCACTGCTGCTCTTCGTGAGCAAGCCCTGATCCTTGAAGTCCCAGATAAACTCACCCGTCAGACAGGGGTACTTTTCATAGAGGTCGAACATCTCGCGCACGTTACCCATCGAGTTACCCATCGAGTGGGAGTTCTCGCACTGGATATGGGGTTTTTGTCCACTCTGGCCCTTACGTGATGAGCCTATCCACTCGATGGTCTCATAACTGCCGTACATCGTCGACGAGACATCAGCATAGTCGCTGTTGCCCTCGTAGTGGGTCAGACGGGTCTTATCGAGTTTCTTGATGGCATCTGCCACATATTTGAAGTTATTGCCGTTGCCACTCTCGTTACCGAACGACCAGATGAAGATACAGGGGTGGTTGCGCATGGTGAGCACATGGTTCTCGGAACGCTCCACCATCGCCTGACGGAACAACTGTACCGACGAGAGTTTCATATTGGCGTGACACTCCACATCAGCCTCAGCCAACACATAGAGACCGTATTTGTCGCAGAGGTCGTAGAAGACAGGATCATTGGGATAGTGCGAGGTGCGCACGGCATTGATGTTCAAACGCTTCATGGTCTTGATGTCCTCCTCTATCTCCGCATCAGTGATAGCACGTCCGTTCTCTGGCGAGAAGTCGTGGCGGTTGACACCGTGGAACACCATCCGCTTACCGTTGATGATAAGGGCACCGTCACTGCGGATACCCACCTCACGGAAGCCCACTTTCGAGCCACGCATGTCGATGGTCTTGCCATTGCCGTCTTTCAGTGTCAGCACAAGGTCGTAGAGGTTGGGGGTCTCGGCACTCCACAGGCGGGGAGCCGTCACATCCATATCGAGGCTCAGTTCGGAAGAGGAAGAAGATGAAATGGGACTATAAGCCTGGGC
>JAFWTK010000068.1 GCA_017518935.1 Prevotella sp. | reverse complement strand
TACCCTCCTGGATGCGGGCACCGCCCGAGTCGTTGATACCGATTACGGGGGCTCCCATCTTCATGGCCATATCCATCACCTTGCAGATCTTCTGGCTCATGGTCTCGGACAGAGAACCGGCATGCACGGTGAAGTCCTGTGCAAAAATGAACACGAGACGTCCGTCGATGGTACCGCTACCGGCTACGACACCGTCGCCGAGGAACTGCTTCTTTTCCATGCCGAAGTTGTGGCAACGGTGTTCCTTGAACATGTCGTACTCCTCGAACGAACCCTCGTCGAGCAACATCTCGATACGCTCGCGGGCAGTATATTTACCGCGTTCGTGTTGTTTCTGAATGGCTTTCTCGCCACCACCGAGGCGTGCCTGTTCACGCTTCTCAATCAGTTGTTTGATTTTGTCTAATTGCTTGCTCATTGCTTTATTTCACTTTTTTACTTTTTACTTTTTTACCTTTACTCTGGGTGCTCGCAAAGTTCTGTGAGGATACCGCAGGTTGACTTCGGATGCAGGAAGGCGATGTTCAGACCCTCGGCACCTTTGCGAGGCTTCTCGTCGATCAGACGCACGCCCTTCTCAGATACCTCGGCGAGGCCCTTGGCCACACCGTCCTCTACGCAGAAGGCCACGTGGTGAACCCCCTTGTTGCCCTTGTCGAGCCACTTCTGAATGGTGCTCTCAGGTGATGTCGGCTCCAGCAGTTCCAGTTTCACCTCACCGCAGCGCAGGAAGGCGGTTTTTACTTTCTGGTCCTCTACTACTTCTGTTGCATAACACTCTAAGCCCAGCACGTCAGTGAAGTACGGCAGGCTTTCCTCGATGCTCTGGACGGCGATGCCCAGATGCTCAATGTGGGAAATCTTCATATCGTTAGAATTAAAATGTATTTATATATAAATAATGTGCAAAGGTAGTCATTTCATCTGACATAAAGAAGAAGGCGCTCTATTTTTTAGTATTTCTTATACAAAAAGAAAGATTGCTACTCTTTTGGAGCAGCAATCTTGAATCTTTATCTTATAATCTTCTCTGTAAACAGATTGATTGTCATTCTTGTTTGTTTTTGTAAACCAGATTCTCATCATAGAAGTCTGTCCAGTCATTAAAGTAGTTCGCGTTCTTTGCCCACGTTTCGAAAGTAGAGTAGGCGTTTGTGATTCTGGTCTTTTCTTTTGGGTAATTGAAATCCCCGGGGATAATTAATACCACTGGCGGTTGACCGCTTTCAGTCGGTACGTGAATCTCACGGTTTTCATAAGTGAGATTCTTGATATAAATCTTACTCAGGAACTGAGGCACGGTCATTGATTCGTCAACATCATAGGCGCATGCAATACCGCTAAATTTGTATTTCTGGCCTACTTGCGTGTTGATGAATTGGTCTTCTCCCGTAGCATCCTCCATACCGAACAGGTAATGTACCTCTTGGTTGTTTAGGTCTTGTTCCTTGCGGACAGGGGTGCCGGGTATTCCACAAATCAGCAATCGGTCGTATGCTCCGGTTGCGATAAGGGTCAGTTGCATCCTTGTCTTAGTAAGGCGGATACAGCGTAGTACAACATCATTCATGTCATAGTCTGCCTCAATAGGACGGTCTTCAAAGCACATAGTGAATGGCATATACTCGGGGAAATTCATCTCATCATAGAAATCGAACAGGTATGCGCCGCTGGTTGCAGAGAGCGTAAGCGCCTCGTCTGCCACAGCCGTAGTCCTGATATTAGTGTCACCTGAGAAGTCCTTTTCTATAGCGTTAATATTGAATCCTCCTAATTCAATGATGATATCGCTGAAGTTACAGTCTGATCCATCCTCGAAACAAAGATAGGTCTTCAGGTTTGCATTGAACATGCCGATACGAGGATCATCATATTCCATGGAGTAGTACTGTACAGCACTGTTGAATTGACCGAAGTGGTTAATCTCGGTATTCAACTCTCCGTAAGAATACAGACATCCGTTTTTGTCGTTATTAAGACTATTGGCATTACCGACCTTTCTCAACATGAAGCCAACATTGTAGCCTGCTTCGATAATCGGCGACGGCGTGATGTCCGGATCTTCATAGGTGGTTGTGCCTAATCCAAAGTCGTTGGGGGTCTTGAGTGAATTTGCAAAATTCGCAGAATGCTCATATTCTTCCATCGTCCATTCGGTGGTCAGTCTTATTGACTTATTGTTTTTATCCATTGCTATCCTTATAGAAGCATCTGCTTTAATAACGCATTTGTTATTCCATTCAGTTGGAGACAACTGCGCAATACGAACATCCGTCTTTCTGGTGGTCGGGCTGTTGCTCTCGTCGATGAAGAGGTAACTGCATTTTAGCAAATTAGCCTCCGACACCGTTTGAAATGAAGGATAGCCTTGATTATTATAATATAGGAAAGTGCCAGAACCAATGTTATAGAACAATACGCTGTTGTCTGACTCTCTTGTAAACAACTGCCATAATTGATTTGGAAGTCTGCTGTCGTCATCAGCGAATGGGTTCATTATACTGTGGTCGCTTTTGTTTTCAGTAGAGTAGGTGATGCACATACCTTTTTCAGCATTCTTAATGCGATAGACACCTGGCTCCGCCTGATAGCCTACATGCTTAAGCGTCTTCTCAACTTTCTTAAAATTAGACGGACTCCCATAGAAGGGCAGGATAAACTCATGGTGCTTCTCGAAATTCATGCCGGAAGAGAAGACTGATAACTCTGTCTCAAAATCTACGGCCTTAAACTTAGGCAGTTGCTTGATATAGTCGATTTTTGTCAAACCAGAGGCAGCCACGTCTTCCTCCTTAAAATAATAGTAATACAAGTCGCACAGGCCTGCCTCCGTTGATGCGAGTTGAACAGGGATAAATGTGATGGGCGCCTTGCCATTGGCAATAAGATGGTTGTCGAACAACTGTACAGCACTGCTTTCATTGATGAGTTTCAAGTTATCCCGTTTGTTCGTTCCTGAACCGCTACGGTAAAGTGATGAGTTGAAGATGGTTAGAAGTTCCTCCTTCTCATCTTCTGTGATGGGGTCTACATCCCTGTAAATAGAACCATTATTGAAATACCAGCCGTTTCCCATACTGCCGGAGGCTATCCATAGACGGTCGTCTTCCCAACCAGTATCCTTCCAGTGAAGAATGCTACTTGTCTTATCGCCGCCATTTACTTTGATTGTACGCTGGGCATTGAAGGAACTTGCAGAATTCTCAACGAGCAACCTTATCTGAGACAAATCCGGTGTACTGGAAGCCGCTCTTGAGACACCTCTTGTACGGGCATGATTTGAACTGCTGCGGAAAGAGACCTTGGAATCTCCGAGGCTGAAGCCTTTGATGTAATAGTGACCACCATCGTCAAGGCATGCTGCAACCAGCAAATCGTTGCCTCTTGGCGAATCGAATGAGAGGGTTTTGGTTTCTCCCTTGGTCGCATCCACTTCTGCTAATACTTTAGCCTGGTCATTAAAGAATGGAGACTCGGTGAGGATCTGAATCTTCGTGATAGTTTTAAGAGGTGCATCGGCAGTAACCTGGATTGTACCAGTGTCGACACATTTCCAATCCTGCTTTGGATCTATTATGCCAAAGATGCTTTCTGCATTCTCTTTGATGAGTTCATCCCGATTGGCATCAAAATCGAATTTTGTACAACTGGTAAAAGCCAGTCCACAGACCATGATGAGGTATAATACTTTTTTCATATGATTGTTATTCTGCAACTTTAAATAAATCTAATTCAGTTGCAAAAGTAGTGGATTTTATCGACAAATCAGCGGTTTTTCGTTATAAGCATCCCCGAATTAACATCTTTTATAATTCAATTGTAATTTTTCCGTTAATTTGCCGACCTGTCAGATAGTTAGGTACTGCCCACTGGCGATTGGTGACATCGGTGACCCAGTAATAACTGTTGACATTGCTGATGCCGAAAAGGTTCAGGCAGTCGAGACCAATCCATACCCGTTTGATGCCCTTTTCCTGCTTGACGGCCAGCCAACTCATGCCGATATCGGCTCGTTTATAGGCCGGCGCACGGAAATTCTGATGTTCGATGCCTCTGTGGGGGGCTCCGAAAGGCAGTCCGTCGGCAAAGGCCAGACGCAGGGTCATCTTCCATCGGTCTGTACCAGGGAAATAGTCGGTGAAATGGAGATTAATGGCATACCGTTGGTCATTGGGCTGTGGGAAGGAAACGCCTCCCATCTTCATCTGTGCTTTCATCACAGAGAAGGTTAGCCAGGAGTCTGTGCCTGGCACGAACTCGCCGAAGAGTTTTAAGTCTATACCTGCCGTATAGCCACTGGCGAGATTCTCGCCGTAATAGGTCACTTTGACATTCTGGACATTATAGGGAATCAGATTGGAAAGTGCCTTGAAATAGGCTTCTGCCGTAAAACGGAAGGGGCGGTTGAGCATCTTGAACCGATAGTCCATTGCTGCAACAAATTGTAAACTTCGCTGACTTTTAATCTTTTCATTGAGTATCGCCGTAGTCATACCATTCAGGGTGATGGTATCCCTCATTTCTTTATAGAAGGGAGCCTGGTAGTAGAGGCCTGTCGCAAAGCGGAACGTGTAGTTGTGATTGAAAGCCGGTACCAGAGCAATGGAGGCTCGGGGCGACACGATGGTTTCCTTATTGAATGACCAGTTGGCTAAGCGTACACCATAGTTGAGCGTAAAGTAGTTCTCTCCTTTGGCAAACTTGTATGTGTCTTGCAGATAGGCTTCTATGCGATGGCTCTTGATGTCGTTCTGTGCTACGAGTGTGTAAATCAGGTCAAGACGGTCGGCGGTGTGGGGCACGGAATAACCACTGGAATCGCGCATCTCGTACTCCCTCGACTGTTCCTTGATATGTTCCGTCTTGTATGTCAGTCCAGCCTCGATGTTGTGATGGAGGGTCTTGTGGCTGCCAATCAACTTGAAACTGACCATATCAGCCGTCAGGTAATTGCGGGCATGCTCCATATAGGTACCCACGCCAAGATTCTCGCTTGACTGCGTGTCGTCAAGCCAATATTGGCCTTGAATGTCGTAGGCTTCCTTTTCTTTTGTATGAAAAGCAGATGTCAGGAATTTTATCTTGGTGGAGTCACCGAAGTTACGTGTGATACTGGCTGTGCCGAAGAGTGTGCGGAATACATCCTTCTCCTGTCCGTCAAAATAGACTTTAAAGGACTTTACATCCTCCATCGTACCAAATGAAGTCTCTCGGTCCTTTGGCTTGAAGTTGTAGTGATTCTCTGAGATGTTCCCAATGAAATCGACTTCCCATCTCTTGTTGGGAGTATAACTGATATACGTCTGATAATCAATAAAGTTCGGTCTGTACTCTCCTGTGGTTTCTAAAGAACCGAGCAGATAGCGGTTGGTCTTGTATCGCAGGCCATGACTCATCGAGAACTTCTTATTGCCATACCCGATAAATCCGCTGGCACCAAGGAGTGAAGCCGTGGCTGAGGCCTCAAATTTCTTTGGACGACGATAGGTGATGTCGAGTGCTGATGACATCTTGTCGCCATATTTTGCCTCAAATCCGCCAGTAGAGAACCCGACTTTATCCACCATATTGGCATTGATGATGGAGAGTCCTTCCTGTTGCCCGCTACTGATGAGTAGAGGGCGATAGATTTCCACATTATTTATATATACGGAGTTCTCGTCGAAACTGCCGCCCCGTACATTATACTGGCTCGACATCTCGTTGTGAGTAGAGACACCAGCCTGCTGTTGGATCAGTTCCTCTACGGCATTGCCTGTCGTCGAAGGTCCGAGTTTGGCGTTTTCTATGTTAAGTTGTTCTGTGCCGGTGGTCTGTCTTCTCTGTTCTGTGATAGTGATTTCCTGCAATGCCTCCATTGGCTGCATCACAATCTGTACCGTCATTTTCCCCTTTGGGTTTCTGAACACACGTTTACGTGAGGCATAGCCTACCATCGTGAAGCGTACCTCAACGGAATCTGCCGATTGGAGCGTGATCTCGAATTCGCCTTTCAGATTCGACATCGCCACCTTTCCTTGTTGAAGACAAGACACCGTTACAAGTTCCAGTGCATTCTCCTCATTGTCAACCACTTTACCTTTCAGGATAAAGTCGTCGGCCTTGATGGCGTTGCTCAATAGGAGCATCGCCAGTAACAATAATTGTCTTGTAACGTGATGTTTCATCAGACTATATAACGTGAGAATCGGCTGTTTATTGCATTTTGCGAACTTTTGCGAACCGAAAAGACGATTGCAAACTATTGCGAACGGAAAAGTTTGGAAGTTTCGTTTTTTATTCGTACCTTTGCGCTATGATTTACGAAATGCTGATAGGAATACTGGTTTATGCGGTGCTGTTCATCGTGACAGTGCAGAGCAGTCGACGGAAAGTGCTGGCCTTGCAGGAGCGTCTAGATAAGGTACGCGCCCTTCAGGAGCTGCAACAGGCCCAGAGCCGTCAGAACATTGACCAGAACGAAGCCAAGATTCGTGAATTGGAGACATTGCTACAAAAACTCGGCGATGAGAACTCCCTGCTCCGTCTGGAACTGGAGGAGAAAAAAGCCACCCTTGATTATAATAATAAGGTGGCGATCATCGAGAACGAGAAACGGCAACAGGCAGAGACAATTATCTTTACATCCAGTCTCTACCATCGTATTCAGAAATACCTGAATAGCGGACGTAGTCTCGGACATGAGGACTGGTCGGAGTTGGCAGAACTTGTAAACAGTGTCTATACAGGTTTTACGGAGAAATTATACGCCCTTTATCGGATGACAGAACAGGACTACCATGTCAGTCTGCTCATCAAGGTGAGGGTACAGCCGAAGGACATCGCCCTTCTAACGGCACACTCGAAGGAGAGTGTTGCCTCCACCCGTAGCCGTCTCTATCAGAAGGTATTCGGACAAAAGGGCTCCTCAAAGGACTGGGATGATTTTGTATTATCACTTTAAAATAAAGGATTATGATTGATTATTTAGCACAGCACTTATGGCAGATGTGGGCGGTGATAGCCGTCGTCTGTCTGATTCTAGAACTCACTGCGGGTGATTTCTTTATCATCTGCTTCTCCATCGGTGCCTTTTTTGGTGCCATAGCAGCAGCCTGCGGATTAAACTTCTATGTGCAACTGGTCATTTTCGCCGTGTTCACGTTGATTAGCCTCTTCTGGGTACGGCCCTTTGCCCAGCGCTATCTGCACAAGGGCGAGGACAACCGTGTGAGTAATGCCGATGCCTTGCTGGGTCGTCAGGGCAGGGTCGTGGAGTCTGTCAAGGCCGACGGATTCGGGCGCGTCCAGATAGATGGCGATATCTGGAAGGCCGTTACGAACGAAGCCCAGGACATTCCTGAGAATTCGAATGTCCGCGTCGTAGGGCGCGAGAGTACCATCATCACAGTAGAAACAATAAACATTAATCAATAATTAAACATTAGGACATTATGAGTTACGTACTTATTGCTATCGTCGTTCTGGTGATTCTGTTCGCCAAAATGGCACTTGTGATTATCCCCCAGTCAGAAACCAAGATTGTAGAGCGCCTTGGTCGTTACTATGCTACCCTCAAACCTGGTATCAACCTCATCATCCCCTTCATCGATCGGGCCAAGTCTATCGTGGTACTCAACCACGGGCGCTACCAGTACTCTACCACCATCGATCTGCGTGAACAGGTCTATGACTTCCCCAAGCAGAACGTGATCACAAAGGATAACGTGCAGACGGAGATCAACGCGTTGCTCTACTTCCAGATCGTTGATCCCTTCAAGGCTACCTATGAGATCAACAATCTGCCCAATGCTATCGAGAAACTGACGCAGACCACCCTGCGTAATATCATTGGTGAACTGGAACTTGATGAGACGCTGACCTCTCGTGACACTATCAACAAGAAATTGAGTGCCGTGCTCGACGATGCCACCGACAAGTGGGGCGTCAAAGTAAACCGTGTGGAGTTGCAGGACATCACACCTCCCGACTCTGTGCTGACCGCTATGGAGAAGCAGATGCAGGCAGAGCGTAACAAGCGTGCCCAGATCCTGACCTCCGAGGGACAGAAGGCTGCTGAGATTCTTGCTTCAGAAGGTGAACGTACGGCTATTGTTAATAAGGCGCAGGCCGCAAAGGATCAGGCTATCCTCGAAGCAGAAGGTGAGGCTCAGGCCCGTATCCGTAAAGCCGAGGCTGAGGCTAAGGCTATCGAACTGATCACCGAGGCTGTGGGCAAGAGTACCAATCCTGCCAATTATCTGTTGGCCCAGAAGTATATCCAGATGATGCAGGAACTGGCTGAGGGCGACAAGACCAAGACCGTTTACCTGCCTTACGAGGCTACGAACCTGCTCGGCTCGATTGGTGGTATTAAGGACCTGTTTAAGTCAGAATAATACTTTTTTGCAAAAAATAGGGGCAGAATGACGCGTTTCTGAATAAAATTGTGTAAATTTGCACCCGATTTCGGCACTTTGCCGCATAGCAAAGCAAATTCATGCAAATTCATACTGTATGGTACACAATATATTCAAGGGACTGGGCATCGCCCTTATAACCCCATTCAAGGAAGACGGCTCCGTTGACTACGAGGCTCTGATACGTCTGGTGGACTATCAACTCAGCAACGGCGCCGACTTCTTTTGTATTCTCGCTACGACAGGAGAGACACCGACGCTGACGGCTGCCGAGAAACTCAAAATCAAGGATACAGTTGTTGATTACGTTCAGGCTCGGGTACCCATCCTGATGGGATGCGGCGGCTATAATACAGCGGCTGTCGTGGAAGAGTTGAAGACCGGTGATTTCCGTGGGGTGGACGGAATTCTCAGTATCTGCCCGTACTACAACAAACCATCGCAGGAAGGACTCTATCAGCACTTCAAGGCTATCTCTGCCGCAACCAGTCTCCCTGTTGTGATGTATAATATACCAGGCCGTACGGGTGTCAATATGCAGGCATCTACCACCGTCCGTCTGGCTCGCGACTGCCAGAATATCGTAGCCATCAAGGAGGCGAGTGGTAATCTGGAACAGGTCGATGAGATTATCAAGAACAAGCCCAATGATTTCGATGTCATCTCTGGCGACGATGCTTTGACCTTCCCGATGGTCAGTTGCGGGGCTGTGGGTGTCATTAGTGTGATTGGTAATGCCCTGCCTAAGGAGTTCTCCAAGATGATCCGTTTGCAGATGCGTGGCGAGTACGATCCTGCCCGTAAGATCCATCATCGTTTCACCGATCTTTTCTCCCTGCTCTTCGTCGATGGTAACCCTGCTGGTGTAAAGGCCATGCTCAGCGAGATGGGCTTTATCCAGAATGTGCTCCGTCTGCCGCTGGTTCCCATGCGCATCAAGAATATGCAGCGCATGTCGGAAATCCTCAAGGAACTGAAGATATGATAGAAAGCAAGGTTATCCACGAGATTACCCCGCTGATGGGCAAGGATGTGCTCTACATTGCTGAACGTCGCAAGAAGGAGTTCACTTATCCCATCCATAATCACAAAGTTTTTGAACTGAACTTCGTCGAGCATGCCTCAGGTGTGCGCCGTATTGTAGGCGACTCAAACGAGGTTATCGGCGATTACGATCTGGTGCTGATCACAGGTCCAGACTTGGAGCATGTGTGGGAGCAGAATCTTTGTTGTAGTGAGGATATCCACGAGATAACGGTTCACTTCGACATTGACTTCTCCGATGACACGATTTTCGGGCGTAATCCTTTTAGGTCATTGCAGAGGATGATGAACGAAGCCCAGAAGGGGCTTTGTTTCCCAATGGATGCCATTATGAAGATCTATCCGATGCTCTGTAAACTCAGCACTATCAAGGACGGCTTCTATGCGTTTCAGCAGTTTCTCACTATCCTCTATGAACTCTCGCTCTGTCCCGGGGCCCGTACGCTTGCAACAAGCAGTTATGCCAAGGTCGAGGTAGCCAGTGACAGCCGTCGTGTGCTGAAAGTCAAGAACTATATCAATGCGCATTATCGCGACGAGATCCGTCTGGCCGATGTTGCCAGTCTGGCGGGTATGAGTCCAAGTGCTTTCAGTCGTTTCTTTAAACTGCATACGGGGCGCAACCTTAGCGACTATATCATCGAACAGCGCTTGGGCTATGCCAGTAGAATGTTGGTAGACAGTACCCATTCTATTGCCGAGATAGGCTATGGCTGTGGCTTCAATAATCTGAGCAATTTTAATCGTATTTTCAGGAAGAAGAAAGGGTGCAGTCCGTCAGAATTCCGCGAAAACTACCATAAAACGCGTATTATCGTATAATAATCGTGCAAAAACACACTTTTTTCTAAAAAAGTCCCTAAAAGATTTGGTCAGTTCAGAAAAAGTACGTACCTTTGCACCCGCAAAAAGGAACAAAGGGTTCCGTAGCTCAACTGAATAGAGCATCTGACTACGGATCAGAAGGTTGTGGGTTTGAATCCCGCCGGAATCACAAAGTGAAAGAGAACCTGTATCAAAACGGGTTCTCTTTTGCTTTATGGATTTGCAATTCTCACCAACATCTCCCAATGCTTCTTCGCCGCATCTTCGCCGGCTTTGATCATCCTAGCACTGTTCTTGTTTCCGAAACTTGTCACGTCGTAGTCGGGGATGTCGGGACGGATATAGATGTCAGCCAGTTTCTTGTTCTCCACATGTTTCCTGATGTCAGGGCGGTTCGTCAGCCATTCTATCACGCCACCCAATCCGAGTAAGTCTCCGATACTGGTCAGCAACGAGGTGTCGGCCAGTGGCTTGGGCTGTTTCTCTTCTTGTTGTAGGTCGATGGCGATGACAATGTCTGCTCCCATCGCCTTGCAGACATCCACAGGTAGATTGTTCAGCAGACCACCGTCCACAAGCATATAGTCGCCTTTGTTCACAGGCTTGTATATGCCAGGTACCGCCATTGAGGCCCTTATGGCTGAGGCGAGGATGCCCTTTGAGAGCACCACCTCCTTGGCGGTGCGCATGTCTGCAGCCACGCACCTGAAGGGAATCCGCAGACTTTCAAACTCCGTGCATCCGCGTACTGACACCATCGAGTCGAGCACCTGTTCAATCCGGCCACCTCGCATCATTCCGAAGCCTTGGCTGTTCCTGTCCATCACGGGGAAGCCGAAGACGTAGGTCACACCATCCTCAGTCTTATACGGCTCGTTGCTGAAAGCCGCTTTCCTGTCTGTCAGCAGCGAGAGCCACTCTTGCGTCTGGAATAGCAATTCGAGTTCGCTCGCCGTATAGCCTGCCGCATAGAGTCCGCCCACGATGGCACCTACCGACGAGCCGGCGATATAGTCGATGGGAATGCCTGCCTGTTCGATCACTTTCAGCACACCCACCTCAGCAGCGCCCTTGGCTCCGCCACCACCTAACACCAACCCGATCTTGGGCCTGTCTGCCATCGTCACGGAAACCATGAAAACGGCTATGAGGATTGTGAATAATCGTTGTAGTTTCATTTCGGTTGCAAAAATAACAAAAAGAATGATTGGATATGAATCTTTTTCATTATCTTTGCAGTCAAGAAACAATTTTTAAGATGGATGATTCTGGATTAAACAAATATTTGGATGAGATAGGCCGTGAGTCATTACTGTCGGCTGAGGAGGAAAGGGCCTTGTCGGAACGTATTCAAAAGGGGGATGCGCGCGCCCTCAACAAACTTGTGGAGGCTAATCTCCGTTTCGTGGTGTCTGTCGCCAACCAGTACAAGGGTAAAGGCTTGCAGATGGAAGACCTTGTGAGCGAGGGCAATATCGGACTGATGAAAGCCGCAGGCCGTTTCGATGCCTCGAAAGGCACCCGCTTTGTGAACTATGCGGTGGCGCATGTGCGCCAACAGATAGAGAAGGCACTGGATCAGCAGACGGAGCCGCCTCGTAAACTGAACCAGAAGTCAACTTCTGTCGATGCTCCCTTAGGGCACCGCACGAATATGAGTCTGTTGTCCGTCTTGGTGAACCAAGATGCACCCTTGGCCGACGAGCGTGTCCATTCTGAGGCCATTGAGGATGCCGTCGAGTATGCCTTGGGTGTATTGGATGAACGGGAGAGTAGGGTGGTGAATGCCTTCTTCGGCATCAGTCAAGAACACGAGACGATGGCAGAGATTGCTGAGGACATGGACTTAAAGCGCGAGCGTGTCCGTCAGATACGTGACAAGGCCGTCCGCAAACTCCGTAAAGCCTACAAGGCCCGTCTCCATGAACTTAGGAAATAAAAAAACAAATCAACGCTGAAAATCACGGTTCCAGAGATGGGAAGAAAGTGACTAAGGACGAAATAATCTAGTT
>JAFWTK010000067.1 GCA_017518935.1 Prevotella sp. | reverse complement strand
GTTAAAGCTGCATGGATCATTCTCGTTATTTGTGCACTTGCAGGTTATGGTGTATGGTATTTCGTAATGGGTAACCCCGATAACTTCATCGGTGGCGACCGCAGTGGTCATCCCGCTAACCTTCTCGGTACAGTGTATAAGGGAGGTTTCGTGGTAGGTTTGATCCTGACCCTGCTCTTCACCGTTATCTGCCTTGGTATCGAGCGCTATTTCGCTATCAAGACCGCTGCTGGTAAGATGAACCTGGCTAAGTTCACCGCTGAGGTAAAGAACGCTATCAAGGCTCAGGACTTCTCTAAGGCAAAGGATCTCTGCAACAAGATGCAGGGTACAGTAGGTAACGTCGTGATGGCTTCCATCAACATGTACCAGACCGTTGAGACCGACGACACTTTGAAGAAGGCTGCTAAGATTGCCAAGATCTCTCAGGCTCACGAGGAGGCTACTCAGTTGGAGATGCCTACCCTTCAGATGAACATGCCTATGGTTGCTACCATCGTATCTCTGGGTACCCTGACCGCTCTGTTCGGAACTGTGCTCGGTATGATCGGATCGTTCCAGGCTCTGTCTGCTGGTGGTGGTGCTGACTCTATGGCTCTGTCTGCCGGTATTTCTGAGGCTCTTGTGAACACGGCTTCCGGTATCTTGACCTCTTGGGTTGCTACCGTTGTTTATAACTTCTTCTCAAACAAGATCGATAAGTTGACTTACGCTCTCGACGAGATTGGTTTCACAATCGCTGCAACATACGATTCAAACCACAACGAGGCTTAATTTTTAAACCATTTTCATTTAATAACGCATTAAAAGCATTTAGAGAATGGCAAAAATTAAGATACAGAAAAAAGACATCTGGATTGACATGACGCCAATGTCAGACGTGATGACGCTGCTTCTGTGTTTCTTCATGTTGACCTCAACATTCTTGACACCAGAACCAGTTTCCGTCACTGCGCCTAACTCTGTGTCTGAGGTAAAGATTCCTGAGCAGGATCTGCTGACCATTCTGGTAACCCCAGAGGGCAAGATTTTCGCAGGAACGGAAAACAAGAACCACATGAAGACCATGATGGAGACGATGACCGACAAGTTCGGCGTCCAACTCAACGCTAACCAGGAGAAGCACTTCCTTGAGGATGCAATGGTTGGTGCTCCAATGGCTCAACTTTCCACTTACCTCAATCTCGAACCAGAGAAGATGACAGAAGCCATCCAGACTCTCGGTCTGCCGCTCGATAGTATCAACGGCGGTAAGAGCGAGTTCCAGGAGTGGGTCACAGCGGCCCGCGATGCGAATCCTGACATCAAACTCGCCATCAAGTGCGACTCAAAGACTCCTTATGCAACCATTAAGAAGTTGATGTCAGAACTTCAGGACATGAACGAGAACCGTTTCCAACTCATTACGAATCTCGATGTTAAACGTTTAAACAACTAGTAGTATTATGGCAAAGAAAAATCTATCCAAGCAAAAGAAAATGGATACCCGCGTGAACTTCACGCCGATGGTAGACATGATGATGCTTCTGATCACCTTCTTCATGCTGTGTACTACACTGGCTAAGCCGCAGGCTATGCAACTCACCATGCCGTCGAACGACCAAGAGAACATGGACGAGAAAGACAAGCAGGTGACAAAGGCCTCTCACACCATCACCCTTTATCTGGGTGCTGACGACAAGGTTTGGTACGTAGCAGGACTGCCCAACTACGACGATCCTTCTTGTGTGAAGCAGACCACCTACGGCAAGGACGGTATCGAGAAGGTGCTCGACGAGCATACGACTGAGGAAGGCATCAACCCCGTGGCTAAGATCAAATTGGCCAAGCGTGAACTCGATGCCAAGAAGAACGCGTACAACTCGAAAATGACCGACGAGCAATATCAGGAGCAAGTCAGGAAACTGAAGAAGGGCGAACTGCCAACTGGCGAGAAGGTTCCTACCTTGACCGTCATTATCCGCCCGCTCGACACGGCTACCTATGAGAACATGGTCGCCGCTCTTGACGAGATGCTGATTAGTAATATTGATAAGTACGTCATTGACAATGTCGACAAGATGAGTGACGACGATAAGGCACTCATTGAGAAGGCAGGCGTCAAGTGATTAACCCCTTAAAAGAAGAAAAGAATTATGGGAAAAATTGATCTTATTGACAATGGCTGGGTTGACCTCGTATTCGATGGTAAGAACCAGGCCTATGGCGCTTATCAATTACGCAAGGACACCGGAAAGAGAAATCTGAAGGCCCTGATTACGATGTTTCTCATCTTTGCAGCCATCGCAGCCATTGTGATTGCGAAGGTTTCTATCGACAACTATATCGCCTCCCGCAACGCAGCCATTGAGACCGACGTGGAATTACAGAGTCTGGCTGAGAAGAAGGAAGCCAAGGTTGAACGTAAGGAAGAACCGCAGATTGAGAAAATCGAAGTTGAAAAGGTAAAGAGTTCTGTTGCATTCACCACGCCTGAGATTAAGAAGGACGAGGAAGTGCAGGAGGATCAGGAGATGAAGTCACAGGACGAGTTGGCATCCACCAACACCGCCATCGGTGCATTCACCGTTGAAGGTAACGACGAGGAGGCTGGCGAAGTGCTGAAGGCTAAGGAAGTCATCGCAGAACCCGAGCCCCCGAAGGTGGAGGAGACCAAGGTCTTCGACGTCGTAGAGGAAATGCCGCAGTTCCCTGGTGGACAGGCAGCCCTGCTCGAGTATCTGGCTAAGAACATCAAGTATCCTGTTGTTGCCGAGGAAAACGGTATCCAGGGTCGTGTCATCGTAACCTTCGTCGTAGAGCGCGACGGTTCCATCACCGATGTGAAGGTTGTCAAGTCTGTTGACCCCTCACTCGACAAGGAGGCCTCCCGCGTGGTGAAGGCGATGCCTAGGTGGCAGCCAGGTAAGCAGAATGGCTCCGCAGTACGTGTGAAGTACACCGTACCTGTGCAGTTCAAACTCCAGTAACCTGATTTGAAATGAACCATTTCAACAAACTTGTTGGATTAACACTATTATTAGGCTTGTTCCTCTCATGTGGGAACAAGCCTAATCCTGAAAAGGAGAAAGCCTATCAGGAAGCAGCCAGCGTACTGACTGCCGATGAGAGTTTCTACCCGATTATCGACGAGGAACTGTTCTATTTCCAGAAGCACACCCTCGACTCTATCACCCCACTCTATATCAACGAACAGGATGCAGTGGCGAAGTTGATGAAACTCGAGACGTGGCTAGCCTTCACCACCCGTGACTTCACGGCGAAGGAGCGACAGAACCTGATCGACCGCAAGTATCTGCCGAGGGCAATACCCGTGGCATACGACGGTCTGGCCATCATCGTCAACAACACCAATCCCGACTCCTGCATCACCATCAAGGACTTTGCCAGGATCCTCAAGGGAGAGGTCAGCAAGTGGAGTGACATCTATCCACAAAACAAACTAGGCGAAATCGACGTGGTATTCGACAACCCCCTGTCCAGTACCGTGCGCTGGTGCGTCGACTCCATTCTCGGAGGCCAGCAGTTCAGCGCCAAGAACATCGGTGCCGTGAAGACGAGTGCCGCTGTTATAGACTATGTCGAGAACCACACCAATGCCCTTGGCATCATTGGCAGCAACTGGCTCAACGACAAGCGCGACACCACCAATGTCACCTTCAAGAAGAATATATCCGTGATGGGTGTCTCCAAGATGGACTCTGCCAAGAGTTACAACAGTTGGAAGCCCTATCAATACTACTTATACAATGGCAACTACCCTCTTCGCCGTACCATCTACGCGCTGCTCAACGATCCACGTCCCAACGGCATCCCCACCGGCTTTGCCCATTTCGTACAGTTGCCCAAGGGACAGATGATCATCCTCCGCTCAGGCCTGCTGCCACGAACCGCAAATATGAATGTCAGAGACGTGATTGTGAAAAGAGAATAACGCAATTAAACGAAATGATCATTTTAATGTCATATCATCGAGAGACTATTAAACAATTTGTATAACTTAAAAAGCATGAGAATTATGAAAGCAATCAAATACGTAGTAATGGGAGTGCTGATGCTAGGCATGAGCACTTCAGTGATGGCTCAGGAAGCAGAACTCAATGCTGCCCTCGCCGCTATCAAGTCAAAGGCCCCCAATCAGGCCGAGTTAATCAAAGCAGCCCAGAAGAAGAACAAGAAGGACCCCAATGCCCTTCTGGCTCTCGGACGCGCCCTCTACGAAGTAAAGGACACTGCCCAGACTCGTGTCTTCGCCAACATGGCAAACGAGGCTATTAAGCCCAAGTTCAGTTTCGCACCCGCTTACCTGCTGCTCGGTGATATCGAGTCGTTAGGCGACGACGGTGGTAAGGCTGCCAGTTACTACAACCAGGCCATCCACTTCAACCCAAAAGATCCTCAGGGTTATAAGAAATGGGCGATGGTGTATCGTAAGATCAGTCCGAGTCAGGCTGCTGCCAAGTTACAGGATATGAAGGCCAACTGCCCCAACGAGGATGTGGATGCTTTCACCGGTCATATCTATATGCTCGCTGGCGATGAGAAAGCCGCCTACGAGGCATACAGCAAGGCCGATGTGAACAAACTCGACAGGACGGGTCTCAACGAGTTCGCACGCAGCAGTTACTTCACTGGTCACTTCGCAGATGCCCTCAAGGCTTCTGAGGCTGGTGTCAAACTCTTCCCACGCAGCCCTATCTTCAATCGTCTGGCCATGTTCTCTAACTACGAGTTGAAGAACTACGATGCAGCCAAGAACTACATCCACCGTTACTTCAACGAGACCGACAGTGCCAAGTTCTCAGAGTACGACCACTACTACACCGCTCTGATCTACAACGCCCTGAACGATAAGGAGAATGCCTACAAGCAGTACGACCGTGCGCTCGAACTGGTGAACGACTCTTCGATGATCAAGCGCTGGGACATCCTGAAGGCCGTGTCTGACAACTATGTGCAGGACAAGAACTTCCCCAATGCCATCCGTTACTATCGTGACTTCCTGAAAGCCAAGAAGAATGCTACGATGAACGACTGGGCTGGACTGGGTTCTCTCTATTCCAAGCAGTCTGACGAGGCAGAGGATGCCGCAGGCAAGGAAGCAGCCCTGATGCAGGCCGACGGTGTCTATAAGGATATGTATGAGAAGTTTGCCGATGCAGCCGAGTATGCAACCTATATGCGTGCCAACATCAACTCGAAACTCGATCCCGACTCCAAGAAGGGTCTCGCCAAGCCTTACTACGAGAAACTGGCCGAGATGCTCAGCAGCAAGGCAGAGAAGAGCAAGAGCGACATCAGTATGCTGACCACCGCCTGGCACTATCTCATGGCTTACAACTTCCTCCAGAAGAACGATAAGGCTACAGCCAAGGAGTTTGCCGCCAAGATCCTCGAGATCAACCCCGACTACGCTCCTGCCCAGCAGATCCGCGACATCAAGTAAAAAGAATAAGCAAAATAAAAAGCCGCTCGATTGAGCGGCTTTTTATTTTGGTTATACACCATTTAACCCAGACTGATAGCCTCAGAGGGACATACGCTAGCGCAAGTACCGCACTCAGTGCAGAGATCGGGATCGATAGAATACTTCTCACCCTCAGAAATTGCCTCAACGGGGCACTCACCCTGACATGTACCGCAAGCGATGCAGTCGTCACCAATTACATATGCCATAATTCGTATAAAAATTAAATTAATACTATAGTGAATACTCACTTTTAACGATGCAAAGATACGAAGTTTTTTATGAATATACCAAACTTTAGGTATAAAATTTTGTTATTTGGGGTCAATTTATACAGTGTCGAAATAGCGTCGGATATAATAAACGGGGGTTTTGTCCGTTATTAAATAGGTATGAAAAGATGTTTCATCATACTATTGGCAATATGCATGGCTGCCGTCCAGACGGTGGCTCAGGAGCGGAAGGTGCAGAACAAGCCGTACATCGACTTGCGCCCCATGCACTTCGGTATCCATGTGGGACTGAACCTGCAGGATATTGAGTTTGTGAACATGGGACCGCAGACCGTCACGCTGGACGACGGCACCGTGACGCAGCAGACTATCGTGATGGATGCCGACCGGTGGAATGCGGGATTCAGCGTGGGTGTGCTGGCCGACCTGCGACTTTCTGACCACCTGAACCTACGGATCACCCCGACGATGCATTTCGGTGCCAAGCACCTGACCTTCCACAACCTGACGGATCTGGATCCCGAGGGCTTTCCGCATGAGGAGACACAGGACATGAAGAACACCTACATCTCGTTCCCCGTTGACTTGAAGTTCTCTGCGCAGCGCTGGAACAACTACCGTCCCTACCTGATTGCAGGCGTGAATCCGATGATCAACCTGACAGGCAAGGATCAGGACTTCATCCAACTGAAAAGGATGGACACCTTCTTGGAGGTAGGTCTGGGATGCGACCTGTATCTGCCGTTCTTCAAACTGATACCGGAGTTGAAGTTCTGTTACAGTCTGACGAATGCCCTCGACCGCAACCACGCCAACGAGTTGATGGACGTAAACAAACGCACATACGCAAATGCTGTGACCAGTGGCCACAGCAAAATGATAGTCCTTACGTTTTATTTCGAGTAATTACTTCTGGTCTAAGTTGAGAATCAGTTTCCCGATGAAGGCACCATGCTTACCGTTCTGGTCGACGGGAATCTGTTTACCGTTCTTATCAGGTGTGTATTCCAACGTAGGCATATAGGTGTGGGTATGTCCGCCCAGCACCAGATCGCAACCCTCCGTCAGACTCACGAACTGCTCATCCGTATAGACCGATTCAGCCCAGCCCAGATGCGACAGGCAGATGACGAGGTCGCACTTCTCCTGTTTCCGCAACAGGTCGATGTATTTCTGTCCAGTCTCGGCCGGGTCGAGATAAGCAATACCCTCGCAGTTGCCATCGAAGACAAGTCCTTTCAGAGGCGGACAGAGGGCAAAGATGCCGATTTTCACGCCGTTGCGCTTGATGGTAATATAGGGTTTAACGAGGCCTTCGAGCACCGTTCCCGTAACATCGTAGTTGGAACAGACGATGGGGAAGTTGGCCTGACGGAATAGTTTTGCCATGTTGTCGAGCCCGAAGTCGAACTCATGGTTGCCAATGGTGACGGCATCGTAGTGCATCTGATTCATCAGTCCGACCTCCACCTCGCCCTTGAAGAGCGTATAGTAGCCGGAGCCCTGAGAGAAGTCGCCACTGTCGAAGAGCAACAGGTCGGGATGCTGCTGGCGCTGTTCTTTGAGCATATTAATACGACGCAGGAACCCACCGCGTCCAGCCAAGTCCTTGTTGTCGAGATTCACGTTGAGCGGCAGGATGGTGGAATGGGTATCGTTAGTATGGAGGATTACCAATTGCTTCTTGCCCTTGGCAACTGCGGTCAATGCCGACAGCAGTACTATATATATAATAAGGTGTATACGTTTCATATCACTTTTCACTTTTCACTTTTATCCGTCCTTCTACTTTCGCATCGACAATCTCACCACGGGCATGTCTGTCCTTGAAATAGTTCATGATGAGATAGCGGGTATTGTGTTTAGCCTCGGTAGGTGCCACCTTGTGGGAGCCCTCACAGAAAGCATCCATACCGTCGTTGCCTTCCAGCAGATAGTTGATGGTGGTGACGCGATATTCCGTCTTCGGATCGATCTCCTTACCATGCAGACGGGCTGAGACGAGTTGGCCATCCTTGGTGATGACGAGTTCCACGCCTTTGCTGACGCCCTCCCCGCCCCGCTTGGCAATCTGTGAAAAAAGTTTCATCAGTTGCACACCTGTCAGTGTAACGAAGCATATCTTATTCTCGAAGGGAGCCACGTCGAGGATATCACCGTAAGTCACGTCGCCCTTGGTCAGGTCGGCACGGATCCCACCTTTGTTATACACCCCGAGAACAGGCTGCTCACCATAGTCTTTGGCAGCCCACACGAGAATGTCGGACAACAGGTTCGTGAGGTCGCTCTCAGGACGGTCGGGATGCATGTTGTGCGCCACCTGTCCCATGATGGGTCCCATGATACTATCGTTCACCCGTTTGAAGGGTGCCAGATACTCTGCGACCTTCGCATCAGGCTGTTGGTCGTAGCGGCTGTCGATGATGATACGGCTCCGTTCCACATTGGTCAGTTGGTAGTGCTTGGGCGCACAGGAAACCATCATCAGCGTAGCAACAGAAGCCATAATGATTTGTTTTGTTCTCATATCTTTTCGATTTATGGGGCAAAGATACGAAAAATATTGAGAAATGTGAAATGAGAAATGAGAAATGTTGATTACCACCGCTCTGAATGGTTAATTAATATTAAATAACGGCCAGAATCCTACAAACAAATCATAATTTCTCATTCCTCATTTCTCATTTCTCACTAAAAAGCAGTACCTTTGCACCCGCTTTTCGGCGTAATCGCTGGCAGGAAGTATCGAGAGGCCTGTTATGTTGCGTTGGAACGATACAACAAATTTAAGTTAAATAGTACAATGGATTTAATTAAAGTTGCTGAAGAAGCATTTGCAACCGGCAAGCAGTTCCCAGAGTTCAAGGCTGGTGACACGATTACTGTCGCTTACAAAATTATCGAAGGTTCAAAGGAGCGTATCCAGTTGTACCGTGGTGTGGTCATCAAGATCTGCGGTCACGGTGAGAAGAAGCGCTTCACTGTTCGTAAGATGTCTGGCACCGTGGGTGTGGAGCGTATCTTCCCCATTGAGAGCCCGAACATCGAGAGCATCGAGGTTAACAAGGTTGGTAAGGTTCGTCGCGCTAAACTCTACTATCTGCGCAAACTTACTGGTAAGGCTGCCCGTATCAAGGAGAAGCGTCGTGCCATTACAGCAGAATAATCAACTTTCGAGCAAACATGAAGAGACCCAGAGTGGTCTCTTTTTTTGTACACTGGCTTAAACCTTGTCCCCGTCCTTTCGTCTAAAGAACGTATGAAAAAGATTCGACACATTAGAAAACAATTGTTATCAGCGGCATTCTTCGTGACATCGACGAGTGCCTTTGCCCAGTTTGGAGGATTTGGTGGCTTCGGTGGCGGTATGCCCGATATGAGCAGTATGTTTCCCGCAGTAAAACACACCAAGGTAGATGAACTCAAATCAAACCTGCCTGTGATCTATATCACAACGGAGACGGCCCTGAATGCCCAGAAGAAGGTGACGGCCCACATGAAATGTGAGGGCTACGACGGCCCTATCGGCATCAAACTGCGTGGCAATAGTTCATTGAGTTTCAACCAGAAGAAATATACCCTTGAGACCCGCGATGAAACGGGCAAGGAACTGGATGTCGCCCTATTGGGGATGCCAGCCCACAGCAAATGGGTGCTGCTGGCACCCTATAATGATGTGTCGATGCTGCGCGACCCGCTGGCCTTCCAACTCTGGCGCGAGATGGGACACTGGGGACCTCGTACCACGATGGTGGAACTGGTGATGGATGGTGAGTACCACGGTATCTATATCTTCTGCGAAGCCATCAAGCGGGGCGCAGAACGGGTGAACGTCAGTAAACTGAAGAAGAAAGACATCGAGGGCCGCGACCTGACAGGCGGCTATATCCTGCGCATCGACACTTATAATGAAGATGATGCTACCTTCCAGTCGAAGGTGCCGGGCATCGGCGACGGTATCATGACGAGCCAGATTACCTGGTCGTGCATCTATCCGAAGAAAAAGAACCTGCAACCCGAGCAGTTTGCCTATATCCAGAACTTCGTCGATTCCATGGAGTTGGCTATCCAGGGCGAGGATTTTATGGATCCCGTGAAAGGCTATGCCCACTATATCGACGTGGAATCGTTCGTAGACTATTTCATCCACTCGGAACTCAGTCTGAATGCCGACGGCTACAAGCGCAGTGCCTATTTCTATAAGGAGAAACTGCACGAGGACGGCACGGGCGGTAAGATACATGCCGGACCAGTGTGGGACTACAATCTGGCCTACGGCAACTGCAACTTCTGCAATGCCAACAACTTGGAGGCGTGGTGCTTCGAGGGCGGCAACACCAACCCCACCCCAGCCTTCTGGCAACGACTGTTGCAGGATCCTGCCTTCAGGAAAGCCGTCAAGACCCGTTATCAGGAACTGCGTAAGGGTATCCTCAGCACAGAGCACCTCTATGAATATATTGACAATCACGCCAAACTCGTGGCACAGTCCACAGACCGTCACTTCAAGGAGTATCCTGAGTTACTCGTCAGTCCAGAAAAGGCCAAGGCTTCACAAAAGGCCGCCAACTCGCAAGAAGAATCTGGTATGTTTGGCAGAGGCGGATTCGGAGGCTTTGGAGGCTTCGGCGGTATGGGAGGCTTCGGCGGTGGCGAAGGCGGTTTCGACCCCGTTGGGATGTTTGCCAACTACCGTGTCAGCAGTTATGCCGAGGAAATTACCATTGTGAAGAAATGGCTGGCAGATCGTCTCGCCTTCCTCGACAAGAACATCGACCGCTTCGACAAGGACTGGGAACCTCGTATCCAAGAGCCCGTAGAACGGAAGATGCAATTCCCTGGCGGAGGTTTCCCGGGTGGATTCCCTGGTGGTGATTTCCAGTTCCCAGAAGGAGGATTCCAATTCCCAGAGGGCGGATTCCCAGGTATGCCTCCTGGCGGTGGTTTCCCTGGTGGCGGATTCCCAGGCGGTTTCTAACAGCCCCCAAACTGCTAGAACCCATTCCTAACTCGGAAAATCCTGCCCCAGATTCTGGGCAGACTTTTGCAGGGTCGGAATGACCCTATCTTAAAGCAAATTGCATCATATAACCATCAATATCATTGTTTCTCTGTTTATTTTATACAAAACCCGCATTATTCTACAATCTTTTTTGTATATTTGCACCATCATTAGCAAATAAAATTGTATGAACAACAAACAACCACAATTCGAGACAATGCCGGAGCACTATGTGTTGTGCTTCAATGATGAGTGTGCGTTAGCGGATGAGTGTCTGCATAGGTTGGCCGCACGAAGCGGACGACAAAAGGATGAGGTGGTGACAGCAGTGAATCCCGTGTGTAACAGTGGGAAGTCTTGTCGCTATTACAAGCCTAACAAAGTGGCAACGATGGCGTACGGCATGAAAGGCTCGTTTCACGAAATAAAGGCCGACCATATCGCCTCACTGCGAAATCATCTGATCAGTCACTTCGGGCGCGGCTCCTACTACTTGCGTCGCAACGGCCTGCGGGGCATCACACCCGAGGAACAGCAGTATATCGCCAGCGTGTTCCGTAACTATGGATACGAATTGAAGTTCGACAGAACGGAAGAAGAAACCCAATGGTTGTAGTACAAGTGCTTTGTACTGGTAGTACAGAGCCTTTGTACTGGCAGTACAGCAGCCTTGTACCGCTGGTACAGTTGTCTTGTACGATGATAAAACCACATGAATAACTCCCCTAAATGCTAAAAAACGCACCAATAGCACCTCTATATCATTTCTTTTTTGTATATTTGCACCATCATTAGCAAACAAAACCACAAAGAAGGTATAAGAAGAGCCCCCAGTTTCATAAATAATGGACTAAAAGGCAGATGAATAAAATATCAAGCATAACAAGGAAACAGATATTCGATGTATTACTTAATACATATTCTATGGATAATCTTCTTGGTTATTCATCTCAACGTTTTAATTTCTGGGGGACACTGATGCCTGCTGAATTCCTGGAACGTTTATATGATTTAGAGAAGATACCATCCCTTAATATAAAATTTAAAAATGCCAAAGAAGAATTACAGGCATTTAAAGTTGAAATTCCAAAAGACTTACAATGGGATTGGTTATTTAATGATGATAGATTCCCTATAAAAAACGGATCCGATGAGGACTTGTTAGATTTCATTTGTACAGTACTACATCCAGAAGTAAGAGATGAAAAAACTTTTGACCTCACTTCACCATTATGGGATATTGTATATCAAAAACTTAATATGCTTATAGCAAGCGATGGTTATTGCCTTATAGTTGATGGGCACATCTCAAATCATTTTGTTTATTCCTGGGTAGATCGGGAAAAACATTCCTTACAAACTATAAAGAATGAAAAAACTTCTCCATTCATTAATTTATTTATGAGAAATGGTGGCGTTTTGGATTTCTCTACGAATGGATTCGCTTCGTTCTGTAATGATATCATAGGAATCAGTTTATGCCCAATTTACAACGCTTCGAAGACTAAATCATTTTCACAATTTATCTATGAAGGTAGCGACGATGATATAAAGAAATTGTTAGTGGCACTTTTTGACTATTATGAACAGTCTCCCAAATACAGAGCAGAGAGAATAAATGATAGTCATTATGAAAACATGTATAAGATATGTAAAAGAACGATTTCAAACTTTGATTCTTATAATGCTCTTATAGATTCTTACACAAAGGAACTACTCTATGATTTTTCAACAGATTATATGCGTTCCCAGATAAGACTAATGATGGACAGCAAAAGTAGTAATCCAACAGAAGCAATAGGCAAAGCAAAGGAACTGATAGAAAGTTGTTGCAACACAATTCTTATGGATCGAAAACAAGAAATAGATAAAGATTGGAATTTAGGCCAGTTGGTAAAAACTACTCAAAAAGTTCTTCATATTATGCCTGTCGATATGGCTCATAACGTATCTGGTTCAAATGAGTTAAGGGTAATTTTAAACGACCTTTCTAGTTTGGCATTTAATCTTGCGCTATTAAGAAACATATATGGAACAGGTCATGGGAAAGATTTAGAATTTAAAGGATTAGAAGAGCGCCATGCAGAATTAGCCATAGGATGTAATATAACTTTGGTAAAATTCTTATGGGCATCACATCTGCTAGATAAAGAATAATACAAAAAGGGTTCTTTTTGCTTAATTCAGAGAATTGATATCTTTACAAACGCGCTGTAATTATGACAGATATTAGTAGATTATTAAATCCACCATTTGCAACTAATGAAAGAGATAATTATTATGACTCTCTAAGTGATAGATTATCATCTTATATTGAGTATTTGCATGATTCGATGTTTGATAAAATATTATCATCTGATGATTACCGTAAATTTACAGATATAAGAAAGGGAATCTTGCATGTTTTGCGTCAATATTTGTCAGGACATTCTGGGGAAGCGTATAAAGAACTCGAAGACCTTTTGGATGTTATCTCATTTGATTGGAGGGGAATGGGATATACAATAGATAGTGAAAATTCATTTATTAGGATAAGGTCAACTTCGGATGTCTTGAATAAGAGGGCAGAAATGTTTCATGTCCCGTTTGACAAAAGACAATTAATATCCAAACAAAGATATTCTATTGAAGGCTATCCTTGTTTGTATTTGGCAGGATGCGCATATACATCATGGTTGGAGTTGAATAGACCCGAATTTAATTCAATATGGGCATCATCTTTTAGGCCAACAAAGGAATTAAATATACTTGATATGTCGTTTACGCTAAATTCATTAGAGGAGAATTATTCCAAATATGAGGTGAAGCGTCTAAAAGATTTATTAAGTTTATATTTTCTGGTAATAACGACTTCATTCAGAGTGAAATATCCTTTCGCATATTTTCATGAAGAATATATTATATCTGGCCTTTTGCTCCAATGGATTGTTTTAAAATCCCCTTTTGTGGGACTTCGCTATCTTAGTACAAAGTTGGAATATTATGGGGCAGATATACTTTGGTGTGCATCAAATGTTGTTATTCCACCTCGCAACCATGACCATATAGAGAAATACAATAGATTTCTGAAAGAGTCTTTTATGTTAACTTTACCACAACATTGGTATGTGTTAATGTCGTATTCAAATGCTGGAAGTGTTGCTTGTTTAGAAAGGCGTGGTGATTTTTTTAAAGAAAAGACACCGATTTGTAATCCAGGCAAAGATACTCCTAAGAATTTGGATGATGTTATATTTAACAACTACAATGCAACATGGTTTTATAATATAGATGGTTATTTGAGAAGTATGTTTGAGATGGATTTCATTGAATAGATAAAGCAAAGGGAATTGTTGATCATTCGAAATAAATGATTATATTTGCAAGCGAAATATGACAAAAAGAAAAAGAACGAATTGGAGAATAGAGAATTGTGAAGAAAGTTCTGCTGATCATTTAAACAGAATAGATAATTAAAAGGAAATAGAAATATGAAGCAAAAAATATTATTACTCATGATGCCCCTGTTGCCTATGCTCGTTAGAGCCTACGATGCGAAGGTTGGTGGCATATACTATAATTTTATATCTGAAAATCTGGCGGAAGTTACATATTACGGGTATGATGGTAATAAAAACCCGAATGTTTCTTATGATTACTCTGGTGCAGTGACTATACCAGAAAGGTTCACCTATGAGGGTGTGGAATATACAGTGAAAAGTATAGGAGAATGTGCCTTCAAGGGTTGCAGCATAACCTCGGTGACTATCCCCAATTCCATAATCGACATCAGAAACGAAGCGTTTCAAGATTGTAGTGACCTAACATCAGTAACTATTGGAAATTCTGTGAACACAATTGGAGGTAGTGCTTTCAAGGGCTGTACCGCCCTGACCTCGATGACTATCCCCAATTCTGTAACTACAATTGGCCAATATGCTTTTGGTTATTGCAGGGGATTAAGAAACGTGATAATTGGCAACTCCGTAGCCACCATTGGGAAATATGCCTTTTTTGTTTGCAGCGGATTATCTTCAATTATCATCCCCAACAGTGTGAAATTCATCGACGATAGTGCTTTCTCCGGCTGCCTTAGTTTAACCTCTATCAAGATACCTAATAGTGTAGATTTCATCGGTAATAGCGTATTCTCCAGTTGTTGCAGTCTTTGTTCCATTGAGGTTGAATGGGGTAATAAAAAATACGATTCTCGTAATAATTGTAATGCGATTATAAGTTCAAATGATAATATTCTTGTTGCAGGCTGTAAACGCACCGTTATCCCCAGTGGCGTTACATCAATTGCAGACAATGCTTTTGCTGATTGCAGGGGTTTGTCATCAATTACTATCCCAAGTAGTGTGACATCTATCGGTAACATGGCTTTCTATCATTGTCTAGAATTGACTTCAGTGGATATACCAAATAGTGTAACAACTATTGGAAATGGCGCTTTCCTGGATTGCACAGGCTTAACTTCAATAGCTATCCCCAAAAGTGTAACAAACGTTTCCGAATTTGCTTTCGAAAATTGCTATGGCCTAATTTCAGTACATATAACCGATTTAGAGGCTTGGTGTAAAATAACATTTGGTAATAACACTTCAAATCCTCTTTATTATGCTCATCATTTATATTTGAATGGTGAAGAAATCAAAGATTTGATTATTCCCAATTCTGTGACTAGCATTGGAGACTTTGCCTTCTACGGTTGCAGCGGTTTAACTTCAGTGGACATTCCCAATTCTGTGATTAGCATTGGAAACTACGCTTTCTACGGTTGCAGCGGTCTGACCTCGATAACCATTCCAAATTCTGTGACCG
>JAFWTK010000004.1 GCA_017518935.1 Prevotella sp. | reverse complement strand
TAAACCAACAGGTCGTCCACCGTACCACCATTCTCGTAGCACATCATGCCATAAAGGATCTTTCCTGTCGGCATACCTGTTACGTCGTTCGTAAAGATATGGTTCACATAGCGCTCAGAATCCTTGCCCTTTATCGTCACCTCGCCCATGTGCGACACATCAAACAGCCCCACATGCTCACGGACAGCCATGTGCTCTGGTGCTATTCCCGCATACTGGTAAAGGAGGGGCATGTCAAATCCGCCGAACTCCACCATCGTAGCCCCTAACTGCAAGTGCTTATCATGCAGACAGGTCTGTTTTACCCTTTTCAATATTTCTTGTTTTATTGCCATAGATTATTGTATATGTTTAATAAAATCTTCCTTTAGATACTGCACCTCTATCTGTTCGATAGCAGCCACCTCTTCTGTCGTGAGCATACGCTCGCCAACGCAGAGGGTGTCGCGAATCAACGTTTTCACCTCGTCAAGTCCCAACGATGTATGGTCCTTTAGGAAAGTGATACGCTGTCGCACGCTCTGAATGCCTTTCTTCTCCAGTTTCTCCGGCCCTGGGGTGATGGCATGGAGCATGTGTTCCATATTAGTGTCATAGAGCAACGTTGAATGAACGATACTCCGTCCGGCAACATGATAACAGGCCGTACCACACACCTTACGGTCACCAATCATGATATCATTATGACTCGACCCCGTGGCCTCAATGCCCATTTTCCTGAATACGAGCAATATCATATTGACAAAACGGTTGAAGGCAATACCCACATTCTCCTCTGATGTCACGAATGAAAGCATGACATTGTCCATATCAGCATAGACACAGCCTCCCCCACTCTTACGACGCACCACATGAATGCCGTGCTCACGGCAGTAATCGAGATTCACCTCGTTCTCCACCACCTGGTTACGCCCGAAGATGACCGTAGGTTCCACCTGCCACATGAAGAAACAGTCGGACTCGTCTGTATGACGGGCCACAGACTCGACTTTGCCGCTGGGCTTCGCCAAGAACTCCTCCATCGCCAGATAAAACGACAGGCGACGGGGCTCTGCAAATGGCAAGGCAACATATTTCATCTTTTAGGGAGCAGTCGTTTAAAAAACATCTGCAAATTTATGAAGTTTTTATGTAACAGCCAAACAATTTTCCCATTATTTTTGTGATTTCATTTTTTTTTGCTATCTTTGAGTTTTACTCGAAGATACTTTCGTTCGGAATTTTTCCATAAAAATTTGGAATTTCGCTCACTTATTCGTATCTTTGCCCGCGAAAATCAAAAAGGATGGGAATAAAATTCTTCAAATCAAGATGGGTGCGCCTTGTCGGGTGGATAATGGCAATAATAATGGCTATTGTCCTGGCATTGGCTGCTGTTGCCAAAAGCAGTTATGTGGAAGACAAACTTATTGGACTGGCTACTGAAGCCCTTTCAAAGGAACTTCAGGCAGACGTCAAAATAAAACATGCTGGCATAGACTTGCTAGCACAACATATAAGCATCTCCGGTATTACCCTGAAAGACATGGAACAACGTGACATGGTAAAAATAAAAGAGATATGGGTAAACCTGAAACTACGATCCCTACTGCACGGACAGTTGACTCTGAGGTCTGTTAGAATTGACGATGTCGACCTGCTCATTGTCAAGCCAGAAGACGGTCCGGCCAACTACCAGTTCCTGATAGACAAACCCAAGAAAAAGTCTCAGCACAAGAAGGAAAAGAAGGGTAGTGCCTTAAAGGTTGACCTGAATGGTGCCATCATGAATAATATACACATTAAATATAATCATGAACCATACAACATCAACCAGATTGTCTATCACCATCTGTATGGCAAGCATACGTTGACTGTCCACCACCTGATTGCGGCTTGGAATCAATATAAGAGAAAAGGTATCACTCACTGGAACATTGACAGTGGACTGCTGACAGTTAACATCTCAGATGACGGAAAGAAAAAAAACATAGACATCAAAGGTCTGAATCTCCGTAGTGACAACCAACGTCCGCGTCGCAATACGGGTAAACCGCATCACGGTGCTTTCGATGATGGACATTTTGATGTGATTGCGGATCTGAGTGCAGATATCCTGTACACTGGTAAAGACTCGATCACCGCACGACTCACAAGAGGATGTGCCAAAGACACAATAGGAGGCATCGATCTCACAGACCTGAAATCCGATATAGCCATTATTGGAAAGAAGGTACATCTGACCAATACTGTTGTCCAGCAGGGTATCACACGAGTGGATATTCCTAAGACCGAACTGATGCTGCCTAACAAAAAGAAAGGAACAACCCTCAGTTACAATGCAGACACTATTTTTGTGCGTGCCATATTGAAGGATATTGCCAAACCTTTTGCCCCCGTACTACAAAATTTCTCCATCCCATTAAACGTACGTCTGGGCTTAAACGGAACTGACAAAGGAATGAACTTCCGGGGTATTCACATCAATACCGATGACGACAAACTGGTCATCAATGCTACCGGTAACCTGCGCAACTTTAGCCCTGCACGGGAACTGACTCTTCATTTCTTCGTTCATGATATGGTAGCAAAGCCCGGCATCAAGGACAAGATTGTCAACCAGTTTACGGTCAAGAAATATATGATGTACCAACTCTATGCCCTGGGTGTCATCAAATACCACGGCGAGTTTGACATCTTATGGAAAAAAGAAAAGTTCAGAGGCTTGTTGAATACAGAAAAGGGCGACATCGACTTCAATTTTGAGATCGACGGAGTGAACAAATACCTGACTGGCAATGTCACTACCGACTCACTGAAACTGGGCGAACTGTTTCAGTTAAAGAGACTGGGTGATATTGACTGTTCGGCTTCATTCAGCATCGACATTTCGAAGGAACGCACCAAAGAGATGCGTAAGGAAAAAGAGGGGAAACTGCCCATCGGTAATGTGAAGGCCGATGTCAAGAAAGTGAAATATAGGAATATCACGCTCAAAAACATTGTCGCTGATATCCAGAGTGACGGTGCGCTCGCTTCTGGTGATGTCACGATGAAGGGCAATCTGACAGACCTGATGCTGCAGTTCTCCTTCACCAATACCAATGAAATGCAGAAAATGAAGGTCAAACCGAAACTGAAATTCCGTAAATACGTCGAAGACGACTGATTTTGTGTTTTATTTGCCTTTTCTACATTTTTGCATGCAAAATTGATAAAAAATTGTGAATTGTGCATTGTGAATAGTGAATTATTTGTATCTTTGCAAAATATATACAACATTTATGCTGTGGAACAAGAGAATTTAAGACTATTAAGTAAAATACAATATCCAGAAGACCTACGCCAATTGAAGGTCGATGAACTGCCTCAGGTATGTGACGAGTTAAGACAGGACATCGTCCAAGAACTGTCGGTTAATCCTGGACATCTTGCATCAAGTCTTGGCGTGGCAGAGATTACCGTTGCCCTGCATTATGTTTACAACACCCCCGAAGACCGCATCGTGTGGGATGTGGGGCATCAGGCTTATGGCCACAAGATCTTGACAGGACGACGCGAACAATTCTGTACCAATCGTAAACTGGGTGGACTGAAGCCATTCCCCTCGCCCACTGAAAGTGAATACGACACTTTTGCCTGCGGACATGCTTCCAACTCCATCTCTGCAGCCCTCGGTATGGCTGTAGCCGCCAAACTGGAAGGCAAGGAGAACAGACACGTGGTAGCCGTTATCGGCGATGGTGCCATGAGCGGCGGACTGGCCTTCGAAGGATTGAACAATGTATCGTCGAGTCCTAACGACCTGTTGATTATCCTTAACGACAACAATATGTCCATCGACCGTTCGGTGGGCGGTATGAAACAATATCTGCTGAACCTCAGCACCAACAAGACCTACAACGCCCTTCGTTTCAAGGCTTCAAGATGGTTGCACGGAAAAGGTATGTTAGAGGATGACCGGCGAAAAGGACTGATCCGTCTGTCGAATGCCATCAAGAGTGCCATTTCCCACCAACAGAATATCTTCGAAGGCATGAACATCCGCTACTTTGGTCCCTTCGACGGACATAATGTGAAGGAACTGGTGCGCATCCTCCGACAGATGAAGGATATGAAAGGGCCGAAGTTGTTGCATCTGCACACTCAGAAAGGACATGGCTATGCCCCTGCCGAAAAGGATGTCACCACGTGGCATGCCCCAGGGAAATTTAATCCTGATACGGGTGAGCGACTGGTGGACGACGACCCCAAAAAGCCCCAAAAATATCAGGATGTGTTTGGACACACCCTTTTGGAACTGGCCAAACAAAACCCGAAGATTGTCGGTGTGACACCCGCCATGCCCTCTGGCTGTTCCATGAATATTATGATGAGGGAACTGCCGGAGCGCACCTTTGATGTGGGCATTGCCGAGGGCCATGCCGTCACCTTCTCCGGAGGTATGGCGAAAGACGGGCTGATTCCGTTCTGTAACATATACAGTGCCTTTGCCCAAAGAGCCTTCGACAACATCATACATGATGTGGCACTGCTGAATCTGCATGTGGTATTCTGTTTCGACAGAGCCGGCATCGTCGGTGAGGACGGAGCCACTCATCATGGTGCCTTCGACCTGGCAGCCCTGCGCCCCATCCCCAACCTGACCATTTCATCGCCAATGGACGAGCACGAACTGCGCCGACTGATGTATACGGCACAACTGCCTGACAAGGGGCCGTTTGTCATTCGCTATCCGAGAGGTGGCGGTGTGTTGCAGGACTGGTGCTGTCCGCTGGAAGAAGTCAAGGTGGGAACAGGCCGTAAACTGAAAGACGGCAAGGACGCTGCTGTTTTGAGTATCGGTCCCATCGGCAATGATGTGACAGAAGCTGTCAAGGATATGGATGTCGCCCATTACGACATGCGTTTTCTGAAACCCATCGACGAGACCATCCTGCAAGAAGTGGCAGAACGGTTCCAACGTATCATCACCGTGGAGAACGGAGTCAAGACAGGCGGCCTCGGCTCTGCGGTACTGGAATGGATGAACGATCACGGTTACCATCCGCAAGTCACGCGATTAGGTATGCCCGATACAGACTTCGTGGAACACGGTTCCGTCCCAGAATTACAGAAGATTGTCGGACTGGACAAGGAGAGTATCATCAAAGCAATAAAGAAAACATGAAAGTGGTCATTGTCGGTGCAGGTGCCGTAGGAACTCACCTGTCAAAATTGCTGTCGCGAGAGCATCAGGACTGTGTGCTCATCGACGACGATGAGGAAAGGCTGAGTTCACTCACCGAATACGACGTGATGACCTACAATGCCTCACCCACCAGTATCAAGGCCCTGAAGGAAGCCGGCACACAACATGCTGACCTGTTCGTAGGTGTCACACCAGAAGAGTCGACGAACCTGATTGCCTGCATGATAGCACACCAGTTGGGAGCCAAGAAAACCGTTGCACGTATTGACAACTACGAATACCTGAGTCCACAGAACAAGGATCTTTTCAGGAATATGGGCATTGATTCACTCATCTATCCAGAGGTTCTGGCTGCCATCGATATCAATAATGGTCTGAAACTGTCGTGGGTACGCCAGCGCTGGGATGTGCATGACGGAGCCCTGACCTTGCTTGGTATCAAACTGCGTGAGACGGCAGAGATCCTGAACCAGCCCCTGCGCCAACTCTGTGGACCTGACGATCCCTATCATGTCGTGGCTATCAAACGTAGCGAAGAGACCATCATCCCGGGCGGACTCGATGAACTGCGCGTAGGCGACCTTGCCTACTTCATGACTACTCAGGAGTATATTCCCTACATCCGAAAAATTGTTGGCAAAGAACATTATGCCGATGTCAAGAATGTCATCGTGATGGGAGGTGACAAAACCTCCGTCCGCGCAGCCCTCACTGCCCCCGACTATATGAATGTGAAGATCATCGAGAAAAACCCTGAGCGTTGCGAGAAACTCAACGAACTGCTTGGCGACAGTGATACGATGGTGATTCATGGAGACGGACGCGACTTAGGACTCTTAGAGGAAGAGGGTATCCGTAACACCCAGGCTTTCGTCGCCCTTACCGGCAATGCAGAGACGAATATCCTGGCCTGTCTGACAGCCAAGCGACTCGGTGTACGCAAAACCGTTGCGATGGTAGAGAACCTCGACTATGTGAAGATGGCCGAAGAACTGGATATCGGTACCATCATCAACAAAATGACGATTGCAGCCAGTCACATTTTCCAGATGATGCTGGAGGCCGACGTGGACAACCTGCGTTCGCTGATGCTTGTTGACGCGGAAGTGGCTGAGTTTACGGCAGCAGAAGGCTCAAAGGTTACCAAGAAACCCGTGAAAGACTTAGGACTCCCTCAGGGAGCAACCATCGGTGGACTGGTACGCAACGGTGTCGGTATGCTCGTCAATGGTAACTCACAGATAGAGGCTGGCGACTCCGTGATGGTATTCTGTCATGAGGCCAAACTGAACAACATTGAGAAATTCTTCAAAAAGAACGTGCTTTGGTAAATTTCCGCATCATATCCAAGATCATCGGCTCATTGCTTTTCATCGAGGCCTTTTTCATGGCTTGGTGTGTAGCCATCGCCTTCTATTACCACGAAGACGACACGCTGGCATTTCTTCTGTCGATGTTGCTGACCTTCGGTAGTGCTTTCCTTTTCCTGTTAGCAGGACGCAAGGCAGAGAACACATTGAGCCGGCATGATGCCTACGTGGTAGTGACAGCGGTGTGGGTCATCTTCTCTTTCTTCGGTATGTTCCCATTCCTGATTCATGGTAGCATCACCAACATCACAGATGCCTATTTCGAGACCATATCCGGATTTACCACAACGGGCGCCTCTATCCTCGACGATGTAGAGGTATTGCCCCACGGCATTCTCTTCTGGCGTTCACTGACACAATGGATAGGTGGATTGGGAATTGTGTTCTTCACCATCGCCATCCTGCCGTCATTAGTAGGCGGTAGCGTGAAAGTGTTTGCAGCAGAGGCTACAGGCCCCATCAAGGCCAAGATGCATCCTCGCCTTTCGACCACCGCGAAGTGGATCTGGAGCATCTACCTCTTCCTGACCATTGGCTGTGGCATATCCTTCTGGGTGGCTGGCATGGACTGGTACGACGCGCTAAACTACTCGATGACGACTACTGCCACTGGCGGCTTTGCCATCCACAACGAGAGTACCGAATATTTCCACTCTCCTACTATCGACTATATTTCCATCACCTTCCAATTCTTATCGGGTATCAACTTTACCTTATTATATATATGTATCTTCAAGGGGAAAATTAAATCCATCTTTCGCAACTCAGAATTAAAACTCTATATAAGCATCGTAGCAGGTGCAACGCTTTGGATTATGTACCTGTTGTTTACACGTATGGACTACGATTTAGAGAAGTCATTCAGGTGTGCACTATTCCAAGTTGTATCATTTATGACTACAACAGGTATGTTTAATGACGATGCGGGTACATGGCCACATATAACATGGGTCATATTAGGTGTCGTAATGTATCTGGGTGCATGTGCTGGTAGCACAAGTGGCGGCTTTAAGTGCATCAGAGGTGTGATGGTGCTTAAGGTAATACGAAATAACTTCCGACAGATTCTACACCCAAATGCCGTTCTTCCCGTTAAGATAAACGGAATAAGCATACCGCAGTCGAAACTTGTGGCACTATTTGCATTCTTCACACTAACGATGTTAATGATACTCGTTACTGCAACCATCATGATTGTAGTAGGTATTGACAATACTAATGCCATCACGATTGCACTTAGTTGTGTTAGCAATGTGGGGCCAACATTAGGTACACAAATCGGACCAGTGATGTCTTGGTCAGGCCTACCTGATGTCATCAAATGGCTATTGTGCCCGTTGATGCTCATGGGTCGTCTGGAAATCATGACTGTGCTCGTGCTCTTTACCCCTAACTTCTGGAAAGAGAACTAATAATCACGCATCTGCATCCAGGTACTTCCGCACATCATCCTGCAAACGACGGAAGGGTTCTGAGGTCATGTAACCTGTGTTTTTCTTCAGCATCACCTTGATGTCCTGCAACGAGTTCTCGTAGCACGACATCTCATTGCGCTTCTGCGTCTTATGGGCAGAAGCGTGATAAATCTCGTTCTGCCGTTCCTGCCGGAGCAGGTTGCACACCTTCGACAGCATCGGCGAGACCACCGTGTCGAACAGATGATGCCCCTGAATATATAAATAGGTGGTCTGTGCCGTCACCCCCAAGGCTTTGATGTCTTCTTTTGTCGCCAGATACTCGTCCTTGGCGTCAGGGAACTGGCGCTGTAAGTCATTGATCTTCGTACGTACCTTGCGCTTCACATTCGCTATCGAGGGTTCCGGGTTCTGCACGCTGAAACCGCCTGGATCGGCAATACGGTTGAAGTCAGAGATGGAGAACTTCGTGTAGTTACCATTACGATACAGCATGATCGACCAGACGAACAACGGGAACAAGGCCTCACTGAACTGCCGGAAGTACTCACAGAAATCGAAGAAACGGTGGTCGTTCAGCGTCACCGAGACACAGACATTATGCAACGAGGGGGCATAACACTGAAAGTTCTCTATGGCATAGACGTAGGTATGAAACACATACGGACTATCAAGCACCCTTCTTGACTGGGCCGTGCGCCCGTGTATCAAATAGTCATAGTCGGCATCCACGCAGGCTATCATATCCTTGCCCAATGGTGCACCTTCCAGAAAGTTCATCAGCACCGACTTCTTGCCACGCGTCAGGTTTATCTTCGAGGGCAACATCACCTCGAAATAGCGCTTCTCATTCTCAAACTCACTTAGCACCGTCCGCCAGAAATAGATATCATCATAACTCTCGACATAGGCCACAATCCTATGCCGTGCTTTCTTCGAAGTCAGCGCATTTGCTGCCTCGAAATAGCGGTTGTTGATATTATCCCTAAGTCTTTTAGGCATTATTGGAAATTCTTTGATAATCCTAGGCATTCCCAGGTATTCCTAGGTGGTGATATCACTCACCTCTGTCACACTGTCCATCCAGCCGTCCATAATCACGGCAGGTGAGTGTGTCGTCAGGATAATCTGAACATGAGGATTCAGTTCCAGACAGAGGTCGATGAGCCGTTTCTGCCACTCGATATGCAGGCTCACCTCCGGCTCGTCCATAAAAAGCACGTAAGGCTGATTATCCTCCACGAGTACCGTCAACAGGATGGCAAGCATCTGCTTCTCACCGCTCGACAACTGATAAGGCACCAACGTCTCACCAATCTGCGAGAAGCGTATCTCGTTCTCCGTCCGTACGATCTTCTTACCCGTCTCAGCAAAGAGTTCATCCACAATGTCCTGAAAACGTTTCTTCTGCAACGACAACTGCTGGGCAGCGTCAGTATGTCCTTCCTGCAACTGTTCGATGATACGGTTGCCGATGTTCACCTGATAGTCCAGATACTTACGCTGTAGATGATACAACTGGAAGTCGAGGGCCGAGGAGATGCGTGTATCCACATGCGCCATCGTGTCGAGGTCGAGCACTGGCGAGTCAAGCGAGCGGATCACGTCGAAACGTATCCACTTCGCATCTTCCGGCATCACTTCGAGCCGCACCCCTTTCAGCATATGCGACGAGAATTCTCCACCAGCCTTCAGGCCCTTCACTACCTTATTCAGGATCGTCGACTTGCCCACGCCATTGATGCCACTCAGGATATTCACCTTTGGATTGAGTTCCCAGAGGATGTGCTTCTTTCCGCTCCACAGCGAGTCGATCTCAATCCGTTTGATATAGTCTGCGTACTTCTGCATAATTCTTGGTGCATACGAAAGTTATACGTTGCAAAGATAGAAAGAATATCTGAACTTTGCAAATATTTGGCAGAAAAATAGGTTAACAATTAGAGATAATACATATACTGATGCACTCGAGTGCGCCTTAGAGCGTACTGGAGTGCGTCAGTATACCTAATAAGAAATAAGGCTGGGATATTGAGACCTATTTCTTGCGGGACTTGAAGGGGGGGCGGGTTTCGCCTGGGTGCCAGAAGTCGACAAGGGCGATATCGTAGACCAGATTGCTCCCATCCCAGATGCCATCGCGACTAGAAGGATTGCCATAGCCCAACTGATAGGGAATATTGACTATCCAACGGTCACCGATATGCATATTCATCACAGCCGTGCTGAAACCGTCGATCAATGAATTTGTCAGTGCCAAGTTCGCCACACTGATGGTCTTCCAACTGAAATCACCCGTGTATGTCTCACTGACCGGATAGCCATCTGGATATGACTTTGTAGGGATGTAACGCAGACGATAAGCCACGCGGACGGTATCGTTGAAGAGCGGTTTCTCCATGCCTGCACCAGACTCCACGACTCGCACATAGATGTAGTCGCTGTTCTTGCCGACTGCAACCTGATCCTTGGTGTAGGACTTGAACTTCTGGTAACTACTGTTACTGGCCCACTGACTGAGCACGGCATCATTCTGCTCTACCCAGTTTTCAAACTCATTGACTTCCCCGCTGTCGTCATCGCTGCACGAAGAAATGAAAAGTGAAAAGTGAAAAATGAAAAATATCACTCCCACATATTCAAGCCATCTCTTCCAACGAATATTCACAATCATCATTCGCTTTCCTTTTTACCAACACGGATTATTAGGATTTTATAGATTGTATTCTTATAACCCCATAATCCGCGTTCAATTACTTACTGGAGTTTCTTCAATAATGATGCAATGCTGACCTTATCCTCAATGATGCCATTGAGTTCGCTGATGGCCACACGCTCCTGCTCCATCGTATCGCGGAAACGAAGCGTGACACATCCGTCAGTGAGGGTATCGTGATCGACGGTGACGCAATATGGCGTACCGATAGCATCCTGACGACGATAGCGCTTACCGATAGAGTCCTTCTCGTCGTACTGGCAATTGAAGTGGAATTTCAACTGATCAATGATCTCGCGAGCCTTCTCAGGCAGACCATCCTTCTTCACCAGCGGCATCACAGCACACTTGACGGGAGCGAGGGCTGCGGGCAATTTCAGGACAACGCGGGTCTCGCCGTTCTCGAGTTTCTCCTCCTCGAAGGCATGACACATGATGCTCAGGAACATACGGTCCACACCGATGGATGTCTCAATAACATACGGGGTATAACTCTCGTTGGTCTGAGGATCGAAGTATTTGATACTCTTGCCAGAGTATTTCTCGTGCTGCGAGAGGTCGAAGTTGGTACGGCTGTGGATACCCTCCACCTCCTTGAAGCCAAACGGCATCTTGAACTCGATATCAGTAGCAGCGTTGGCATAGTGAGCCAGTTTGTCGTGGTCGTGGAAACGGTAGTTCTCAGCACCGAAACCGAGGGCCTGATGCCACTTCATACGGGTCTCCTTCCACTTCGGGAACCACTCCAACTCCGTGCCGGGCTGTACGAAGAACTGCATCTCCATCTGCTCGAACTCGCGCATACGGAAGATGAACTGACGAGCGACGATCTCATTACGGAAAGCCTTACCAATCTGGGCGATACCGAAAGGAATCTTCAT
>JAFWTK010000066.1 GCA_017518935.1 Prevotella sp. | reverse complement strand
GGATATGGCCATGAAGATGGGAGCCCCCGTAATCGGTATCAACGACTCGGGCGGTGCCCGCATCCAGGAGGGCATCAACGCGCTGGCAGGCTACGCCGAGATCTTCGAGCGTAACATCCTCGCATCGGGCGTGATCCCCCAGATCTCCGGTATCTTCGGCCCCTGCGCAGGCGGTGCCGTCTATTCCCCCGCCCTCACCGACTTTACACTGATGATGGAGGGCACATCGTATATGTTCCTCACGGGTCCGAAGGTGGTGAAGACTGTGACTGGCGAGGACATCGACCAGGAGCACCTCGGCGGTGCATCGGTACACGCCACCAAGTCGGGCGTGACCCACTTCACTGCCAAGACCGAAGAGGAAGGGCTGCAGATGCTCAAGACGCTGCTGAGTTATATTCCTTCGAACAATATGGAGACCGCCCCGCGCCGCAAGTGCGACGATCCCATCAACCGCATGGAGGACAGCCTGAACGAGATCATCCCCGAGAACCCCAACGAAGCCTACGACATGTATAAGGTCATCGCCGCCGTCACCGACAATGGCGAGTTCTTCGAGGTACAGCCCAAGTTCGCCAAGAATATTATTGTGGGCTTTGCCCGCTTCAACGGCCAGAGCGTGGGTATCGTGGCCAACCAGCCCTCATGCTACGCTGGTGTGCTCGATGTGAATGCCTCGCGTAAGGGTGCCCGTTTCGTGCGCTTCTGCGACGCCTTCAATATTCCTATCGTGTCGCTTGTGGATGTGCCGGGATTCCTGCCGGGTACTGGTCAAGAGTACAACGCCGTCATCCTGCATGGCGCTCAGTTGCTGTATGCCTACGGCGAGGCCACAGTGCCCAAGATCACTGTTACCCTACGCAAGTCGTACGGCGGCTCGCACATCGTGATGGGCTCGAAGCAACTCCACACCGACCTGAACTACGCATGGCCCTCGGCTGAGATTGCCGTGATGGGTGCCTCTGGTGCCGCCGCTGTGCTCTACGCCAAGGAGGCCAAGGCCAAGAAGGAGGCTGGTGAGGATGTAAAGGCTTTCATCGCCGAGAAGGAGGACGAGTACAACGAACTCTTCGCCAACCCATATCAGGCTGCGAAATATGGCTACATCGACGACGTGATTGAGCCGCGCAACACGCGCTTCCGCATCTGCCGCGGACTGGCTCAACTCGCTACCAAGCGCGATGCCCTGCCCGCCAAGAAGCACGGCAACATCCCGATGTAAGCCACAGCATTCACTAATTAACCAAAAGTATAGGATGAACAACGAAGTATATGCTGCCATTGCTCTTGCCCTGCATGAGCATTTGGGTAACAACGTCCATGACGCAGAGCCAGGCATTATCACTATCAATGCCTACCCTACGCAGTGGAACGGTTACGTACAGACTTTCACACCACGACCCTAAATGAACTAAGAGCATGAAAGAATATAAGTACACAATCAACGGCAACAAGTACGAGGTGGTGATTAGCGACATCACTGAGAACATTGCCACGCTGACCGTGAACGGTGAGCAGTATACCGTAGAGATGGAAAAGCAGGCTGAGCCTGAGAAGCCGAAGCCCGTGGTCCGCAAGGTCTCCGAGACTGCCGAAGCCGCCAAGGGAAGTTCTTCTTCCGCTGCTGCTTCCGGTGCAGGCACCGCCATCAAGGCCCCGCTGCCTGGTGTCATCACTGACATTCCCGTAGAGGTGGGCCAGGAAGTTGCTGTAGGCGACACCGTCATCGTGCTCGAAGCCATGAAGATGGCCAACGCCCTGCAGGCCGAGAAGGCCGGCAAGGTCAGCGCCATCGTCGTGAAGGTCGGACAGAGCGTCATGGAGGACGAAGCCCTTGTCTATATCGAGTAACCCCCGATGGCGGACAGTGCCCCGCCCCTCTTCCCTATAATAAATCCCAGCCAAACACGGCTGGGATTATTATTTCTTCTTACATTTGTCGAGCCACTCCTTCAAGGCGTAGCGGGGGATGCCGCGCTTGATGGCGGCATTGAGTTCACGTCGGGCCTCATCCATACGTAAGAGGGTGATGAGGATGTCGGCCTTCGAGACAACATAACCCTCGTTAAGGGGCTTGCGACGGATAGCCTCATCCCAGTCGTAGAGCGCGATGTCGTAGAGTTTCTGCTCTGTCTCGAAGGCGGCGCGGGCCGCATAGGCATCGGCAGAGTCAGGAAACATCTGCACCAGGCGGTTCAGTTCATCCGTCGTGTCCGACTTGCGGCCCATCTTTTGCAACACGTGCGCCAGTCCCAAGCGGGCCTCGAAATGGCCGGGCTGCAGGCGCAGGAACGACTCATAGTCCACCCGCGCCAAGTCGAGATGGTGCTGCTGGGTGTGTACGAAGGCACGGAAATAGAGGGCAGCGAGGTTCTTCTCATCGACATGCAGTATCTTGCCGTACTCCGCAAGGGCATAGTCCCACTGCTCCAGATTGATATTCGCCTCAGCCTTCAACAGATGCAGGTCGAGGTTGTTGGGGTCGCGCCCAATCTTGGCATTCAACACCTCGAGGGAATCACGCCAGTGCTGCCTCGTCTGCGCCGAGGCAGAATGAGAAATGAGAAATGAGAAATGAGAAATGATGATCACCAGACAAGCACAACATCTCGCCCAGGAAGACAAATAAAACATCGTCTGTCTCATTACTACTAATTACTCATTATATAATTTACAATCCATTCTCCTACCTCGCGGGTGCCGTACTTCGCACCGCCCTCGACTTGGATCTCCGGCGTACGGACATTGGCATCGAGCGAAGCATTGACAGCCTCACGCACAAGGGCACCCTCCTTCGTGAGTCCGAAGTGCTCCAAGAGCATAGCGACAGAGAGGATCTGCGCCAGCGGATTGGCGATGTTCTGTCCGGCAGCCTGTGGCCACGAGCCATGCACCGGTTCGAAGAGCGGTGTATGTTCACCCAACGATGCCGAGGGCTGGAGTCCCATCGAACCAGTGATGCAAGCTGTCTCGTCGGTAAGGATATCGCCAAAGGTGTTCTCCGTGACGATGACATCGAAGAAACGAGGTTCGGTGAGTACCCGCATCGAGGCATTGTCGATAAACATATAGTCGGTGCGCACCTCAGGATACTGCGGTTCTATCTCCTTGGCAATCTGTCGCCACAATCGAGAACTAGCCAGGATATTAGCCTTATCGACGACGGTGAGGTGCCTGCCACGCTTCATCGCCATCTCAAAGCCCAGTCTGACGATGCGCTCAATCTCAGGACGCGTATAGATATCAGTGTCGTAAGCCTTATCGTTATCCTGATACTTCTCACCGAAGTACATGCCGCCAGTGAGTTCGCGCAGCACCACAAAGTCGGCACCACGAATCAGTTCGTCTTTCAGGGGTGACTTATGCAGCAGGCAGTCGAACGTCGCCACAGGGCGCACATTGGCAAAGAGCCCCAGTTTCTTTCGCATAGCCAACAACCCCACCTCCGGACGAATCTTCGCCGTGGGGTCGTTGTCGTATTTCAGGTCACCGACGGCAGCAAAGAGCACTGCATCAGCCCGCATACATACCTCGTGGGTGCTGTCAGGATAAGGGTCTCCCACCTCGTCGATGGCATGCGCCCCGCAGATGGCCTCCTCGTATTCAAACTGGTGTCCGCATTTCTTGGCAATGGCATCGAGCACAGCCACACCTTGTTTCATAATCTCCGGCCCGATACCGTCGCCGGGCAGAATAGCAATCTTCAATTTCATAATTCCTTATCTTGTTCGTTTTCAATAATGTTCAGCATCTTAAAGGTGGCCTTGATAGCGGCTTCCGTCTGGTCGGCATCCAGTCCACGGGTGCGGAGCAGGCGTCCATTATCGTTCCACGTGATGACGGTCTGCACCAAAGCATCGGTTCGTCCGCCAGGAGGGATAGTCACCGCATAGTTCGCCAGAATGGGGAATGTACGGTCGAGATATTTCTTATAGATATACCGCAGCGACTTCACGAAGGCATCATACTGACCATCGCCCGTGGCACTGGCCTCATACTGTTGACCGTTAATCTCCACCTTGACATTCGCACCAGGTTTCAGACCGTAGGCCGTAGAAACCACATAACTCACGAGTTTCACCTTGTCCTCCGGTGCATCGTGCTTCAGCACATCGCTGACGATGAAGGGCAGATCCTCCTGGGTGACGCGTTCCTTCTTGTCGCCGAGTTCCGTGATGCGCTGGGTGACGCGGCGCGTCTGCTCGGGGGTCAGTTCGAGACCCAGTTCCTCCAGGTTCTTGGCGATATTCGCCTTACCGCTGTTCTTGCCGAGGGCATATTCGCGCCGCCGTCCGAAGCGTTCCGGCACGAGGGCATTCTGATACAGTCCGCTCTTCTTGTCGCCGTCGGCATGCACCCCTGCCACCTGCGTAAACACATTGTCGCCGATGATCGGCTGGTTGGGTGCCACCGCAATACCGCTGTAACTCTCCACCAGACGCGAGATATCATTGAGTTTGTTCTCGCGGATATTCGTTCGGGCATTGAAGTGATCCTTCAGAATCACCTGCACACTCGACAGCGGGGCATTACCGCAGCGCTCCCCCAACCCATTCACCGTCACGTGCAGTCCCTTGGCACCGCTCAGCACGGCGGCGAGGGAGTTAGACACCGCGAGGTCGTAGTCGTTGTGGGCATGGAAATCGAAGTGGGTGTCGGCATAGCGTTTCACCATCTTCCGGAAGTACTCGATGCACTGCAGGGGGTTCATGATGCCCAGAGTGTCGGGCAACATAAAGCGCCGGATGCCGCTGTCGCAGAGGGCATCCATCAACTGATAGACATAGAAGGGCGAATCCTTCATACCGTCCGACCAGTCCTCCAAGTAAAGGTTCACTGTGATCCCCTTCTCACGGGCATATTTCACCTCGTGACGGATATCCTCGATATGTTCCTCGGGTGTCTTTTGAAGTTGTTGGGTACAGTGTTTCAACGACCCCTTCGCCAACAGGTTCACCGTCCTGCCGCCACAGTCGGCTATCCAGTCGATGCTCTTTCCACCATCCACAAAACCGAGCACTTCCACGCGCTCCAACTTATCAATCTTCTCCGCATAGCGACAGATCATGCCGACAGCCTCCTTCTCCCCTTCCGAGACCCGTGCCGACGCCACCTCGATACGATCCACGTTGAGATCGTTCAGCAGCATGCGGGCTATCATCAGTTTCTCATGCGGCAGAAAGGACACGCCACTGGTCTGCTCACCGTCGCGCAGTGTCGAGTCCATGATCTCCACGAAGGGCTGGATGCGCTGGTATTTGCTTACTTGTTCTGCTGTTCCCATTGTTCTGTCTTGTTTTGGTTCTGCACCAGGAAGTCGATGTCGTCGAGGCCGTTCATCAGACAGTGCTTCTTATAGCCGTTGATGTCGAAGTGCTCACAGCGACCAGTGGCGAGGTTCGTCACCGTCTGGTTGGGGAGATCGACTTTTACCTGAGTTTCCGGATTTTCACGGATACTCTGGAATAACTCTGCGAGGAAGTCCTCGCTGACCTGCACTGGCAGCACGAAGTTGTTCAGTTCGTTGTTCTTGTGGATATCGGCAAAGAAACTGCTGATGACCACCCGGAAACCATAACCTGCGATGGCCCAGGCCGCATGCTCACGACTGGAACCGCTACCAAAGTTCTTGCCTGCCACGAGGATGCACCCGCCGTAGGCAGGATCATTCAGCACGAAGTTCTTGTTGGGTGTGCCATCGGCATTGTAGCGCCAATCGCGAAACAGGTTGTCGCCGAAAAAGCGCTCCTCCCTCGTCGTTGCTTTCAGGAAACGGGCAGGGATAATCTGGTCTGTATCCACGTTCTCCAAAGGCAGGGGAACGCAGGTAGATGTGATAATATCGAATTTCTGTTTCATAATAGTTCTCTTGGATCAGTGATGACACCAGTGACGGCGACAGCGGCGGCAGTAAGAGGCGATGCCAGAACGGTACGCGCCCCGGGCCCCTGACGCCCTTCGAAGTTACGGTTAGAGGTCGATACCGACAGTTTGCCTGCGGGTATCTTATCATCATTCATGGCCAGACAGGCAGAGCAGCCGGGTTGACGGATCTCAAAGCCTGCCTCGGCAAGTATCTTGTCCAGTCCCTCCTCGCGGATCTGTTTGTCCACAGCCCAGGAACCGGGCACCAACCAAGCCACCACATCGTCAGCCTTCTTCCGTCCCTTCACTAGTGAGGCAAAGGCGCGGAAGTCCTCGATACGTCCGTTGGTACAGGCTCCGAGGAACACATAATCGACCTTCGTGCCGAGCAGTTTCTGTCCGGGCTTGAAGCCCATATAATCCAAAGCCTTCAAGGACCTGTCCCCAAGATCTGGGATAGCCTCAGTTATTCCGATGCCCATTCCGGGGTTCGTGCCGTAGGTAATCCTCGGTTCAATATCCGCTGCATCAAACGTCAGTTCCTTATCAAACACGGCATCCTCGCCGCTCTTCAGGGTCTTCCAATAGGCAACAGCCTTGTCCCATTCCTCCCCCTTCGGGGCGAACTCCCTACCTTTTATATAATTAAAGGTGGTCTCGTCTGGTGCAATCATACCGCCACGGGCTCCCATCTCGATGGAGAGGTTACAGAGCGTCAGACGGCCTTCCATCGACAGGTTCCGCACGACCTCACCCGCATATTCCACGAAATAGCCCGTCGCACCAGATGTCGTAATCTGCGCCATCAGATAGAGTGCCACATCCTTTGCCGTCACGCCCTTGCCCAGTGTACCGTTGATACTGATACGCATCGACTTGGGCTTTTGTTGGAGGATGCACTGCGAGGCCATCACCATTTCCACCTCTGAGGTGCCGATGCCGAAAGCCACAGCCCCCATCGCTCCGTGCGTCGAGGTATGTGAGTCGCCACAGACAATCGTCATGCCAGGTAATGAAAGCCCTTTCTCCGGTCCCACCACGTGGATGATACCATTATCCTTCGACATCATACCGTAGTGCGTCAGTCCAAACTCCGCAGCATTTCTCGCCAGGGCATCCACCTGTGCCTTCGACACGGGGTCGGCGATGGGCTTGTCCTGATCGTGTGTCGGTGTGTTGTGATCCGGCATGCAATAGATCTGCTGAGGACGGAAACACTTTAATCCTCTCGCCCGCATGCCGTCGAAGGCCTGCGGCGTGGTTACCTCGTGACAGTACAGGCGGTCTATATACAACTGCGTCGGCCCGTCCTTAACGACCTGCACCACGTGCCTGTCCCATATCTTGTCAAATAATGTATTCATTCCTTCACCTTGAACTTATTGATACAATCGATATACGCCTCCACCGATGCTGTCACGATATCCGTATCGGCACCGAAGCCGTAGTAGAGACTTCCGTCGTACTCCACCTGCATGTGAACCTTACCCACATCGTCGGAGCCTTTCGAGATGGCCTGAATAGTAAACTCCTTCAGCGTCATCGTCTTCATGATGATCTTCTTCAGGGCCTTGATGGCAGCATCCACAGGACCGTTTCCGCTGGCAGCCGCCTCGAACTTCTGCCCACTGATATCCAAACCTATCGAGGCCACACTCTTCACGCCCTTACCTGTCGTCACCTGCAGGAAGTCGAGACGCACGGCACGGGTGTCAGAGGTGTCGGCACCTGCCAGCATCATCACATCGGCATCGCCCACCTCCTTCTTCTGGTCTGCCAATACCAGGAACTTCTCATAGATCTTATCCAGTTTCTGATCGTCGAGATCCACGCCGTTCACATGCAGACGGTGCTTCAGTGCAGCCCTTCCGCTGCGGGCTGTCAACACGATGCTGTTGTCGTCGATACCCACATCCTTCGGGTCCATGATCTCATAGGTATGCACATTCTTCAGCACGCCGTCCTGATGGATGCCGCTGGAGTGTGCAAAGGCGTTGCGCCCCACAATGGCCTTATTCGGCTGTACGGGCATATTCATCAACGACGACACCATACGACTCGTCGGATAGATCTTCGTCGTGTTGATGTTCGTGTCGATACCGAGACCCTTGTGACATTTTAGGATCATGGCGATTTCCTCAAGAGAAGTATTACCAGCCCGTTCACCGATGCCGTTGATAGTCACCTCCACCTGACGGGCACCAGCCATCACACCGTTGAAAGTGTTGGCCGTTGCCATACCTAAGTCGTTGTGGCAATGAGTGGAGATGATGGCCTTGTCGATATTGTCCACATGCTCCATCAGATACTTGATCTTCTCATAATACTCTTGTGGCAGACAGTAGCCCGTGGTGTCAGGGATGTTTACCACTGTGGCACCGGCCTTGATCACAGCCTCCACCACCTGGGCGAGGTATTCATTGTCCGTGCGTCCGGCATCCTCACAATAAAACTCCACATCGTCCACAAACCGCTTGGCATACTTCGTGGCAGCAACGGCCTGTTCCAGGATATGCTCACGGTCGGAGTTAAACTTATACAGGATGTGCTCGTCGCTGGTGCCGATACCCGTATGGATACGTTTATGCTTGGCATACTGCAAGGCCTCGAAGGCCACGTCGATGTCGTGCTCCACGGCTCGTGTCAGTGCACAGATCACCGGCCACGTCACAGCCTTCGAAATCTCAATCACCGAGTTAAAGTCACCCGGACTCGATACGGGGAATCCCGCCTCAATCACATCCACGCCAAGTTGTTCCAAGGCTCTCGCCACCTGGATCTTCTCTACCGTGTTCAACTGGCATCCGGGCACCTGTTCACCGTCCCGGAGCGTCGTGTCGAAGATGTACAATCTGTCGTCCATTTCTCTTTTTTTCTTATTTAGTCTTTTATGTGTTACTATTCACTAATCACTAAAAAACCCTTCACACTCGGAAGTGAGAAGGGCTCTATATCGTTTCGTTTGCTTACACCTTATTAATATATATACACCTTGTCACTTCCGACCGCTCCCTGCAGTCGAATAATAATAAGGCCGTTAAGTAGATTCTTACTCATCATTTCTATGCTTTCGTTTAAAATCGGGGGCAAAGGTATAGTATTTTTGCGAAACCAACAAACATTTTGTCACTTTTTTAAGCAAATACGCAACAAATTCACACTTTTTCAGCCTAATTCATACACTTCGCTGGGCATTTTGCGCTTCAGAACCTCCAGTTCTAAGTCCTTGCCGGCGATGATGCCGTACGAACGCAGCGTGGCATCGACAGTCTTTCGCGCCAACTCCGGATGATTGTTCTCCTCACTCAGATGACAGAGCCAGACGTGCTTCAACCGCTCCGTCATATTCTCCGCCAATACCTTGCCGCACTCCGTGTTCGACAGATGACCGATGCTGCTGGCGATGCGCTCTTTCAGATACTTCGGGTACGGGCCGTTCTTCAGCATCTCCACATCGTGGTTGGCCTCGATCACCAGGTAGTCGGCAGCCGCGATACGCGCCTTCATCTCGTCGGTCACACTACCCACATCCGTCATCAGCACGAAGGTCACTCCCCCAGCCTCAATCTGGTAACCCACGTTCTCGTTGGCATCATGCGGCACGGTGAACGGGGTCACGGTGAAGTCGCCCAACTGCATCGTCAGCCCGGGCTCCACGATGCGCTTCTGTTCGTCGGCCACCTTCCGTTGTACACAATAGTTTTGGTCGATGCCCTGATGAACCTTCTCAGTGGCATAGACCGGCACGTGATAGTCGTAACTGAAAGAACCCACCGACTTGATATGGTCCGCGTGGTCGTGCGTCACCAGCACGCGCCTAACTGAACCGAGGCTGATGCCGTAGTCCCTGGCGTGCTTTTTCAGCGTTCTTATTCCGACTCCAATATCTATCAACAATCCGTCTGTGGCGGTGCCTAAGTAATAGCAATTACCGCTGCTCCCGCTGCCAAACGATATAAATTTCAGCATTTTAATGTTATTATTTTGTGCAAAAGTACGCATAAAAAGAATGGACCGCCAAAGAATCGGGCGAAGTTTTAACTTTTCTTCGTTTTGTTTTGGTTTTCACGTAAAAAGTAGTATCTTTGCAAACGAAACATTTATAAAAGATAAACTTATGAAGAAAGTATTTTTGATGCTATTCCTTGCAGCAGGTGCAAGTGTAGCGATGGCCCAGAGCCAGAAAGTGATTAAAGGTAGTTCTTCTTTCAAAGCCACTTTACCAGAGTTCTCGTACGGTGGGAAGGCCAAGATTTTCACTTTTGAAGGCGACCTCTATGGTGATAATAAACAACAGACAATCACCTTTTACAGCGACGACTTTACGAAACAGGGTGAACTGACTATTAACCCCGTAGAATATGAATACTATTACAAACACGAGGAGCGTGCTTGGGAAGGTGAACATACGCGTGGATATACTGGCGATTGGCAGGTGGTTAATGAGGACAGAGGGAAATCCTACTCAGGCATCATTACTATGTATCTTAAAGATTTCGACCAAAGTTGCGATGATTTCAGAAATATATATCTCACGCAGACCGTTTTTAATTCAGATGACAAATATGAATATCTGATGCCGGTTTTAGCCACAGAGAATAAAAGTCATGAGGAGGACAGAGACGGTGATGGAAACATAGATGTTAGAGATACCGAGACATCTGCCATTTGGACTGGTATCCAGGTGGTTTCCGAGACAGGAACGGTCATCCAGACTATCAATTTCCCGAACGGCTTCAAATCTTACATCAACTCAAAAAATGATGTGGATTTGATAAAGATAAACGGGAAATTATATCTTAGCATTGAAGGATATGATTCTACCGGTGACAAAGCCACTCTTCTCTGTTCTATTGGCACTACGGCATCAGGTGGCGGCGACAAAACAAGGGGCGATGTAAATGGCGACGGCGTGGTAAATGCCGCTGATGTCGTCAAGGTCGTGGACATCATCTCTGGCAATTAAGCACGGATCGGTTAGATCAAAAGTATCAATTATAATCCCCGAAAGCCCTTCGACTTTCGGGGATTTTCTTAGAGTAGTGGGCCTCTGCCCATGCAACTGGT
>JAFWTK010000065.1 GCA_017518935.1 Prevotella sp. | reverse complement strand
GTGGTGAAGAGTTTTGCACCAGCCTCAGTAGCATCATTAGAGGCAGCAGCCGAGTAGAATTTCACATTCTTTACAGAGTAGCCGGGGATGGTCTCATAGATACCGATACGTACCTTTGTACCAAGGCTACGGAAAGTCAGCACAACAGGCTTGCCATAGTTACCACTGCTCTTCTTCACCGTCACGAGGTCGGCAATGTAGCACTGCGAGAGGTCCTCAGCAGTTCCCGTGAAGGTATAAGCCTTAGTTGCTGAGATAGAAGGATCGATGGAAGATACCAATACCTGACCGGCAGCAGGTGTGCCTTCGTAGATTGGTGTTCTCTTACCTGTAGACCAGGCGATGAAGTCGTACTGCAACTGAGTATAGTCCCAGTACTTGATCGACTGACGGGTAATACCGTTGTCGGTAGCATGCTTGATTACACCTTTGCCAACGTATTCCCAGTTGCTGGTGTTCGACTCGGTCGTGTTGGCGGTGTTCTCTTCCCAAACCACCTGGAAGTTGTCGAACACTTTCTTGTTGTCAGTATCATCCCATGTAGACTGAGAGCCTTTGTAACCACTAACCACAAAATTACCATCCAACATTTCAGCAGCCGTTGCACCAGTGAATGTGGCACGGGTAATGTTGCTAGATGCAGAACTAAACACAATAGGTTTCTCAAAAGCGTCCTCATCAACAGGGGTTACTACGGGAGGCGCGTCAGCGAAGTCGTCGCTGCAGGCGGCAAAGGCTACTGCTGCCATTGCCATTAGGAATAGATTCTTTCTCATATTAACAAATACTTTAAAATTAATAAATAATTGATTCATTTCGCTTGTTTGTCTAATTAGTCTGTTATAATCCGAACTCGTGGGTTTCTTCTTCGAAGTCCTTCACGACAGCATCGAAGGCAGAGCCTCCGCTACGAGAGGGGACACCCACGGTATCCATGTCCAGTTCGACGGTGATGACACCGCCCTTCCAGCGCCTGCGCACCTGGTCGGTGACGTCGAACACAAAAGTAGAGTCCATGCCGTTGTTAAACTGCATGGTGACGTCGAGATAGTGACTGGCCTCGTCCTTGACGTCTTCGATATGCTTGATGCGGTTGGCATTCATGTTGCACATACCAAAGGTAAGCAGACGGCCTCCCGCAATGTCAACTGGTTCACCGTCCATGTCGCAGTCTTTCTTGAAGCGCGTGTTGTAATGTACGGTGATAAGATCCTCACCGGCGACACCCGTATTGACCACTGTGGAACGAGCCACGCCGGAGAGCATGCCGGAGCCGTCGACACCGATGATCTTACCACGGTTGTGGTGGAGGATGACCTGAGTGAGGTATATATAGGTGATCGGCTCAAGTACCATGTCGAGCCTCTTGATGTACATATCTCTAATAGAGTCGTATTCGAACCCTCGGAGGTCGCGGTTGATCTCAACACCCTGTGCGTAGGCAGAGAAGAGGCCCTCGGGCTCATAGAAGGCACGGGTGTACTTCGGGGCCTCGTAACGGGAGGCGACCATCGTCTGGTTGGTGTAAGCGAGCACATAGTCGAGCGAGGTCTGCTCGTCGAAGTTCAGGCTCTGCACACCGTCGATGGTGTTGACATCATTCCACACGAGGATGTCCCAGAAGCCCCAGGAGTAATGACCGTTGAAGGAATTACCGGTGACGGTATTGGCAACCACGCTGGTGTGGTTGGCCAGAGGCACGGAACCGGTGAAGTAACGGCGCAGGTGGAAGGTGGTCGGCATGGTGTAGCCGATCTCACCGAAGATTTCGTAGTCGACGGCATCCCAGCCGTAGTACCACTCTGCCCGCCAGTCGTAATGGACGCCATAGGACACTTCGTAGTCCCAGTAGGCATCAAGTTCCAGTTCAACCAGCGGCAGGTCGATGTCGATCTCGCCACCATCGAAGAGGTGGAGTTCCGGTTCACGGATACAGCAGACCAACAACGACAAGAACGCACCGACTATTGCCGCGCGTGTCACCGTCTGGAGGTTGTTATGACTGTTGTATCTCATCATCGTCACTTTATTTCGTAGTTCTTGAAACTCACGCCCTTCTTGTTGATCCTGCGGTAGAGCAGATCGTACGTCAGCGTGATACCGACACGTGTCGGACCCAGCCAGTTGTAGCGGTATTGACGCTTCTTGAAGAGGCTGGGGTCGAGCGACCATTTGTAGTAGTACAGATGGTCGCGGTAGGTAGGGTCCACCGGGTTCTCGTACTGATAGGGGTCGTATTTACAACGGAAGAAACCGGCCTGAAGCCCAAACTCCAGTCGCCAGTGTCCGTTCTTGGAAATCGGCATCACATAACCGACGCCCACACCGGCACCTGCTCCCTCGCCTACCCAGCCACGGTCTGCATCGAAGCAGATGCCGAAGAGGGCCACATGGGCGTATGCCTGCAGGTAGAGCCCGCGGAAGGCGGCACCCTCACCCGGAGGATTGGACGACAGGTCACCGCGACGCAGGTAATAGCGTGTCTCCAACTGATAGTTGCGTATCTGGAAATACTTATGGGCATCATAGTCCTGCCACCAGGGGAAGTCGAACGAGGCGCCATAGGTCAGATGGCCCTTCTTCGGATAGTATTCGACGGCCACATTGGGAATGGGGCACCAACGGTTATAGCCCGGTACATAGGCCACGTCGAACAGAAGGTTGGTCTTCACCGACAGGAACTCGCGACGAGGCAGCACCTCAGGTTCGTCAAAAACGACAGCGGCAGTCACAGGCTCCTCAACAACGGGCTCTTCCACCACAGGCTGTGCAACGACTTCCACAGGTTGTTTCTTGTTGAACACCAGCATGATACGAGCGGCACGAAGATCAGGGAAGTAGTTGGTGAGCAAATGCTTCCACAACTTGCCGCCTTCCGTTTTCTGGAGTTCGCTTTTTAGTTGCGTAACATTGTTGCCGGGGAGGTACTTATCGCATAAATTCTTAACATACGAATAATACTTATCATGTGCGCGCGATAAAAAAAGACAGAGCGAACGATAGTCCTCAAAGTCCACATCGAGACTGAAACTTTCATCACTTACAGGCACACTGAGTCGGGAGACGACAAAGTCGGTCAGCGCCTTGGCACGCTTCTCACCCAGCACCTTGTTG
>JAFWTK010000064.1 GCA_017518935.1 Prevotella sp. | reverse complement strand
GGTGTGGCTTCTCACATGAACTATGCATCAGACGGAAGTGGAAGTACGGCGTATGATGCGGCTAATGGTCTCGGAGAGATTTTCCAGTTCGATTCATTGGCCATGAAATGCGTGAGTCGTGACTATTGTATCAATGATGAGGAATGGCAAGACATTATCTGTCAGGAATTCTTAAAAGGACACCCGCTTGTTATGTGTGGTCAGGATATGACACGGGGTGGTCATTGCTTTTTAATAGATGGTATCAACGAAGAGGGACTGATTCATGTGAATTGGGGATGGAATGGTAATGCAGATGGTTACTATAATCTGACAGATATGAATCCTACAGGTATCCTCGGCTCTTCTTCAACAATGCATTTCAATTTTGACCAAACCATTGTAACAAACTTAAAATGCCATCCAGATCCTGATGAGGGCGAGAAATACCAATCGTGTTGGGTACTTGATAAGGAGGATGATTTCATCTCAGATCAGATGAACGGGATTATCGTTTCTGGACCAGAAATCATATGGCAGCATTATCATTTAACGTTCTATGGGCAACTCGGTGTTCGGTTTGTTGATGCCGAAGGCAAAGAAGTCCTGTTTGTCCCTCTCTTTGATACTGCAGCCAAGAATTATAGTCCTGTGGATGGTGGGTATGGTTTTTACATGTCTTACTTTAATCATATTACGGTTTCTGACTTGAAAGAGTTACCTGCCAATACCTATACGGCTTATCTGGTCTCGAAGGCAATACAAGATGAAGAGCCACAATTTGTATGCTATCCTGGTGGAAAGCATAATGAGTTTATCATCACAAAGGCAAATGATGGCACACTGACAATCAAAAAGTCGGATACTTCGAATATTACGTCCATGAGATACAATCCTGCAGTACCTTCCTACATCTACGATCTCCGTGGCCGTAACCTCGGCACTGATGCCAACGCTCTCCGTAAGGGCATCTATATCATAGACGGTAAGAAAGTAGTGAAATAACTCATTGCCTGAAAAACATTCGGCAAAATTCTGGCGGATGGTAGTTAGCCCTAACTGACATCCGCCAGAATTTCGTATTGTAATAATTATGTAAATATTTGGTTGTTTCGCAAATTGTTCTTATCTTTGTAGCCGTTAAACGGAACTCATGAAGTATTTTTTCACAGGTCTGATGATGGTTATGCTGCTTATGACTGGTTGCTCGGAAGAGGAGGCAGACAGCATCACCCTGTCGACTACTGGGACGACGGAACTCTATTCGGTGACTAACCAGAGTGCCGACATCAAGTTTAATGCCACTGGTTCGTGGAAGGCGAGTTGTGAGGCCAACTGGCTGACCGTCTCGCCAAAGAGTGGTGAGGCGGGTAACCAAGTCATTACCGTTGCGACGACTGCCACCAACCGCACGGGTAGTGTCCGCGTGTCGAAGGTGACCATTGAGTCGGGTGGTACCCGAAAGACCATTTCTGTAAAGCAGCGTGGTGAATATGCCTACTTCGACTCGGAAGAACTGAACTTCCCTTCTAACGGGGCTACTTTCAACGTCGGTTTCCGAACAAATATGGAAGGGAACCAGTTGCAACTCTATGCCAGTGTCGGACTGGATGAATGGATTAAGGCTATAGAGTCCGATGCCCGTACCAGAACGGATTATACGGGAACTCTCAAACCTTTACGCGTCTTGCCGAATGAATCCATAAATGCCCGTGACGGCGCACTGTTCTTAGTGATGGAGGACAAGGCTGGCAACAAGTTAGGACTCGACACCTTATTTATCTATCAGGAAGGCCGTGATCCAGGTTATGTGTCGGGCGACTATTCTGCTGATGGGAAAGTGGAGTTGCTGAATGAAGCCACTGAGGGTAAGGGCATCCCCATTGTGCTGATGGGTGACGGTTTCATCGACCAGGAGATTGCCGACAGCACATACGCCCGTGTGATGCAACAGGCGATGGATAATCTCTTCAGCGAGGAACCCATTAGATCGTTGCGTAATTACTTCAATGTCTATCAGGTGACAGCCGTCTCTCCAAGGAATCGCTTTGACGGTATCTCCTCAACGGCCCTCGGCACAATACCTGACCGTCAGACGATGGGAATCGAAGTGAATATGGATGCGGTGATGAAGTATGTCAAGAAGGTGGAGAACATCGACTCTGTGAACACGCTGGCGGTGGTCATCCTGAATACGAACATCAGTCGTGGCGTTACCTATATGATGGGCAGCGACAAGAAAGACTATAATTATGCCGTTGCCCTCTGTCCTGTCATTGACAGTCTGAAGAGCGAGACGTTCCGTCAGGTGCTGACGCATGAGGCTGTCGGTCATGGCTTTGCCAAACTGGCCGACGAGTATGTGCGCTCTACGGAAGGCTCTGCCACCGATGCTGACATCAAGCGTCTGAAGGAAATGCACGAGAAATGGGCATGGTTTATGAATGTCGATTCGGAGAAGGACTCCACGAAGGTCATCTGGACACAATTCATCTATGACCCGGAGTTTGCCAACGAGCAAATCAGTACCTACGAGGGGGGCTATACCTTCTTTAAGGGGGTGTACCGTCCGACGCAAGAGAGCATGATGCGTTCCAACAATGCGCCCTTCAATGCGCCCAGTCGGCAGGCCATCTATAATAAAGTGATGCAGTTAGGGCTTGGCAAGAGTCCGTCGTACGAGGAGTTTGTGGCCTTCGATCAGCAGCATAAGCCTACGGTATGGACGTATCAGTCGCAGACACGAAGTAATGGCTGGGGAGAATGGTTGCATCCTGCTCCGCCGAGAATCATATGGCGACCCTAACGCTTTTGCTGAAAGAAATCTTGCATTAACTGGCGGCACTCGACTTCGAGTATGCCGCCAGTTATCGTTGCCTTGGGGTGCATGGCGTTAGGGGCATACGCGTG
>JAFWTK010000063.1 GCA_017518935.1 Prevotella sp. | reverse complement strand
TGGGGGAAGGCCCTTGCCGTTATGACTGTGGTGTTCTGCCACCTGCCACAATCCCAGGAATGGTTCTACTACCGTTATCTGCAAGCCTGCATTATTACCATCTTCTTTTTCATTTCCGGCTATCTTAAAAAAGACCGGGGCAGCGACAAAGGAAACTGGAAGAAATATTGGAACAGCCTTATTCTTCCATACATTATATATAATATAATAGTATATCCATACTGGTTTATCAGATATTATATGCTTAATGGCAACATGCCTGACTTGTTTACGGCCCTTAAGCCAATCATAGGCGCTCTTCTATTCGAACACGAGAGTTCCTTTGCAGAACCGCTCAACGGACCACTATGGTATATCCCGGCAATACTCATAATGCATGTCATCATTGATCTGTGCCGAAAAACGAATTATCTGCACCAAATAATGATCGTGCTCTGTGTCATATCGTTTTTTCTATATGCTGCCAACAAACAATGGGAATTCATGCATGCAATGACACCAATGGGCATATTCCGGCGTCTGCCCTATTACTATATCGGGTACGTGATGGGAAGACAGAAACTATTCCATCAAATGTCTATGTACAGAAATGTATCAGGCTTTATTTGTCTTATCCTGCTCAGTATCCTTTTCTTCCATTTACATCTCAATGAAGGAAGGACATTGCCACATGTTATACTATTCTACCCATTCAACCTCTGTTTCTTATTTGGCTTCCTCTATGGTTGCAAATTGTTATCAACTTTCAAAACAGACATCATTATCAATATCTCCATAGGGACTATACTCATCATCGGACTACACTTCCCGATTATCGGCATATACAACTATCTTACAGGATATACCTGCTATCAGTGGTATGAAGCCATACCAACAGCCTTACTGATTACAGCCATTCTCTATCCTCTCATTCTGTTCGCTAAACGTCATGCGCCATTACTTATCGGGAGAAAATCATGGAACAGACTAAAAGAATAGAATATATTGATGCTCTGAGGGGATTCGCCATGATATTAGTGGTATATTTCCATATACCCAGTTATTGCCTGGGCAATGCCTATATTGGATTTAACGACATCCTTGAATGGGTACGAATGCCCTTATTCTTCTTCATCAGCGGATTTGTATTCTACAAGGCTGACAGAATATGGAACGGCGAAACCATCAGGAAAGTTCTGAAGAAGAAATTCATGGTACAGATTATCCCCATGGCTGTATTCATGACGCTATTTTTAATTCTATTTGACTATATGGAACCTGCCTCTTTCGGCAGCGATAAAAAAGGATATTGGTACACTTTTGTCCTATTTGAATACTTCGTTCTGTACATTGGGGCTTCAGCCCTTTTCAACAAGCATAATACTCATAAAGGAGAAATCTACGTCTTCCTTTCTGTGATACTGATATCTCTTATGTCATTCTACTATGCGAAATACTATACGCGATATGCTGGCGAATTAGGTATCTGGAAAGATATCTTGGGTTTCCTCAGTTTTGTTAAAATCAGGCATTTCTTTTTCTTTTGGTTTGGCACATTTATCAGGAAGAACTTTGACAAGTTTATTGTCCTCACCAGCAACACATCCTTTTTGGTTGCCGTTTTCGCCATCTATTTAGTAATGACATTATTCCCTGTTGTCTATCACACCACAGGACTCGAGTATATAGCATATATAACAACAGGTCTTGCTATGACGATACTCGTATTCACTCTCTTTAGGAAATATGAACGACTGCTCACAAAAGACAAATGGCTTGGCAAATCACTCCAGTTTATTGGTAGGCGTACACTTGACATCTACCTGATACACTATTTCTTCCTGCCCTATCACTGTCTTCAGGGCTTTGGGGCAAGGCTCATCCAATATGACAATAAAGTTTTGGAGGTTGTTGTAATTCTTATCCTGTCGTTATGCGTGCTATCTATCAGTCTGATAGCAAGTAGTATGATCCGTCTTAGTCCTTTCCTCGCCCACTATCTCTTCGGAGTTAATGAGAAAAAACAGAAAAATAACTAATGATTTGGATATTAAAAATATAATTCGTATCTTTGCCGAAAAAAGAAAGAGATGGGTACATATATTAATATAGGTAATGAAGGATTTGTCTCCGCCCTTAATGGCGAGTATATAGACAAATCTAAACTTATATCAGTTGTTAATAGTACGCTAAATACAGAAAAAAGGTTCAGTTGCGTGACACGAAGCCGTCGCTTCGGCAAGTCAATGGCCGCTAAAATGCTTTGTGCCTATTACGATCATTCATGTGACTCTCGCTATCTGTTTTCAAACCTGGAAATTGCGAAAGACCCCTCGTTTTATCATTACCTCAACAAATTCCCAGTTATTTATTTGGACATGACAGCCTTTGTGACGCGATTTAAGGATGATCGCATCGTTATACATATCCAAGATGAATTAAAGAAAGATATTGTTACATCATACCCAGATATTCACGTTGAGGATGACGATGATTTGATGCAAACACTTATCCGCATCGTTGCTGCCAAAAAACAAAAGTTCTTTTTCATCATAGACGAATGGGATGCCATCTGTCGAGAATTTACAGATGACACAGGTGCTATGGACGACTACGTAAACTGGTTACGGAGATTATTTAAGGATGTAAATGCAAACAATATTTTTGCAGGTGTTTACATGACTGGCATTTTACCCGTAAAAAAATACAAGACAGAGTCTGCCTTGAACAATTTTCAAGAATATTCAATGGTGGAACCACGCAGGATGTCCCAATTTTTTGGCTTTACCAAAGACGAAGTAAGATCACTAGCCCAAAAACATCAGATGGACTTTGATGAACTTGTAAAATGGTATGATGGGTATCAAATAGGAGATGAACCATCGATATTTAATCCCAACTCCGTCATGCAAGCCATTGACATTGGCAGATGCCGCAGTTTCTGGGCTTCTACAGGAGCATATGATGCTGTCGCCAATTATATCCAAATGGATTTTGAGGGATTGAAAGATGACATTATCAGGATGATAGCCGGTGAGCGTTGCAATGTTGATCCGACAGGATTCCAAAATGACATGTCTGTGATAAAAACAAAAGACGATGTATTCACTGTTCTCATCCACCTTGGATATCTCAGTTACAATTGGCAAAAAGACGAGTGCTATATTCCTAACCGTGAAGTGGCGGGTGAAATGGTAAATGCAGTAAAGGACAACAATTGGAAACAATTAATTAATGCCATAGAGCGATCAAGACAATTGCTTCTTGCCACCATTCATGGTGATGAAGAGGCTGTAGCCCATGGTCTGGATGCAGCACACGATGAGAACACAAGCATTCTTAGTTATAATGATGAGAACTCTATGGCTTGCGTACTCTCGATTGCCTATTATTATGCTAAAAACGATTATATAATGCATCGAGAACTTGCTACGGGCAAAGGATTTGCAGATATCGTTCTCATCCCTAGAAAGAACATCAAATCTCCTGCTATCGTCCTTGAACTAAAATACGACAAGGATGCAGACTCTGCAATCAACCAAATTAAACGAAAGAACTATCCTGCCAAGATTGCTGACTATACCAATAACATCCTATTAGTTGGCATCAATTATGACCGCGAGACAAAACAACATACGTGTATCATAGAGCATGTTATTTGATAATCGTTTTAGCAATGGCTAACAATATAAAGTTCAGCGTCACAATACCGGCCTATAAAGATAAATATCTTAAAGAGGCTATTGACAGTGTCCTGGCACAAACGTACCAGAACTATGAGATTGTCATTGTGAACGATGCGTCGCCATACGACCTGGATTGTATTGTTACAAAATACGATGACCCGCGTATTCGATACTTTAAGAATGAAAAGAACTGTGGAGCAAAGGATGTCGTAGATAATTGGAATATCTGCCTATCCCATGCTACAGGTGAATACTTGATATGCATGGGAGACGATGACAAACTCACCCCTCGATGTCTTCAAGACTTTTCAGATTTGATTGAAAAATATCCAGAACTTGACCTGTTCCACGCGCGGAGTGAAATTATCGATGATGATTCTAACCTTGTAAGTGTTTTAGAAGAACGCCCAGAATGGGAATCTGTCTATTCACTCATGTACAATCCCCGCAATACTCACCTCGGTGACTGGTTGTTCAAGACTGAAACACTTAGAAAAAACGGAGGCTTTTATAAACTACCATACGGATGGCAGAGCGATGATATCAGTGCGTTTATTGCTGCCGAAAAACACGGAGTAGCAAACACAAAAGATGTTGGATTTCAATATCGAGGAAATGCATTATCTATTAGCCATGATCTCACCTGTATTGAAGACAAAATTGAGGCTGTTCGTTCCTCTGTAATATGGCGATTAGACTTTATTGAAGACAGACACCCAAACAACACAAAGGACAAGGAACTTATAGAACTCATTAAACGCGATGCTCATCAATAT
>JAFWTK010000062.1 GCA_017518935.1 Prevotella sp. | reverse complement strand
ATGACTATGAGTCGCTCGGAAGTGGCTATGATTACCATTCACCGATTCTTCCACATTTGATTACGGGTAAGCACGGCATGGTCATCCGCCCTCGCGTGCTCAAGTCGAAGCAACAGCAGACCGGCCGTTCGAAAGACATGGCCGAGGTGTTCACGCCTTCATGGGTGTGCAATGCACAGAACAATCTAGTAGATGAAGCATGGTTCGGGCGAAAGGATGTCTTCAATATAGAAGATGCCGAAAACCATAGTTGGAAAGCCAAAACCGAAAAGATTGTCTTTCCTGAAGGGAAAACATGGAAAGACTATGTGCGAGCAGTACGAATGGAGATTACCTGTGGAGAAGCACCCTATCTCGTCAGCAGATACGATACAACGACAGGAATGCCCATATCCCTTAATGAACGAATTGGTTTACTTGACCGTAAATTGCGCATCGTCAGCGAAAACATTGACACCAGCAGCGACTGGCTCGAATGGGCACAAACTGCCTATAAGAGTATCTACGGTTACGAATGGCAGGGTGACAACCTGTTGCTGGCCCGCGAGTCACTACTGTGGACTTTCATTGAATACTACCAGGCTAAGTTCGGGAAATCGCCGCTTACCAAAAGCATCAACTACATCGCCTATATTATTTCATGGAATTTATGGCAGATGGACGGGCATCGCGGTGTGGTACCCGACAGTTGCTATACAAGAAAACGAAATATTTTCGGTGAAGAACTAGTGGAAAACAACTGTATAGGATGCAATAATCACAATATTAAACAACACAAAGGAAAACAATGTATAATAAAAGATTGGGAAAGAGAACGTAATGCAACAGGTGAAAAAGGAAAAATAATTCAATATATAAATCTACTCAAATTCGATTTTGTATGCTAGATACTACAGCACTTACCCCATTAATCTATGGGAGAGTAAAGCCTCATATATACGCCTTTGAGACAAACACAGTTCCAAATTATCTCAAAGTTGGAGACACATATAGACCTGTGGCTCTCAGACTTGAAGAGTGGAAGAACATAGGTTATGAAAATCTGATTAAGCGAGTGGACGAAGAGGCATTAGTGGATAGTGATATATTCTTTCGAGATTATTCAGTTCACAAACATTTAATGGATCGTCAACATTTACATCAAATAACAGATTCAGAAAGGCGTGAGTTGTCTAAAACCCATAACAACATTCATATTTCTACAGAATTTTTCCTTGATGCAACGGCTAGCAATGTTAAGCGAGCAATAGATGCTATCAAAGAGAGTTTTCAAAACAACAGAAATGAGTACACCTTTTATGACAAGATTGCTCCTAAAAAGGCTTTAAACATTGATTATGAACGAAATGAGAACTGGGAACCACGTGATAATCAGAAAGATGTCATTAAAGCATTTTTAAAAGCATGGAAGGCCGGCAGAACAAACTTGTTAATGTTTGCTGTCATGCGCTTCGGAAAATCATTTACGGCCCTATGTTGTGCAAAAGAAATGAATGCAAAACTAGTAGTCGTTGTATGTGGCAAAACGGATGTTATGGATGAATGGAAACAGAATGTCCAACGCCCCCGTTTACTTGATGGCTATCATTTTCTTACAACAAACAATTTGTATGAAAGAAACATTATTTCTTCTTATTTGAAAAGTGGTAAACGTGTTGTACTCTTCCTAACTTTACAAGACTTACAAGGAAATACCATCAAAGAACGTCATAAGGATTTGTTCGCTTTGAACGATGCTGGGCGAATTGACTTACTTATTGTCGATGAAACACATTATGCCGCACGGGGAGTTGAATTAGGCCGAGTACTTATTAACAAAACTGACGTTAAACGTGAAGGGGGTGCTTACGAGACAACTCTGAATACCCTCCTTGAGGAAACAAAAGTTTTCAAATCCAAAATTAGAGTGCATCTGTCTGGGACTCCATACCGTATTCTATTGGGAGGGGAGTTTGAAGATATTGACATCATATCTAAAATTCGATATGAAGACATCGCACAAGCCAAAGAAAAATGGGATCATGATAACCCAGATGCTGAAGAATGGGATAATCCGTATTATGGTTTTCCGCAAATGATTCGTTTTGCATTTAACTTGACAGAATCTTCATGCAAAAGAATTAAACAACTGAATAATAATGATACTGCCAGTGGTCTTAATGACTTGTTCAAAACATACTCGCTAAAGAAAGACAGCAACAATGAATATAAAAAGTTTGTTAATGAACAAGAAGTTATCAACCTTTTATCTGCAATTGATGGCACAAAAGAAGATAATAATATTTTCAGTTTTTTGAAATATGACAAAATCCAAGAAGGTAAAATGTGCCGACACATAGTCATGGTACTTCCATGGAGAGCATCCTGTGACGCGATGGAGAGCATACTTCAAAAACACATTTTTAACTTGTTGAATGATTCTAATTACAAAATCCTTAATATTGCAGGTCTTGATATAAATCCAGAATTTGACGCCAATAATCCTGATCATGTGGAGAATGTTAAAAGAGCCATCACAGAATGTGAAACCTTAAATACAAAAACAATAACCTTAACAGTAGGACGCATGTTAACTGGATGTACTGTACCAGAATGGGACACCATGATTATGTTCCGAAATACAGACTCCCCAGAATTATACGATCAAGCCATTTATCGCTTGCAAAGTCCTTATATCAGGACTATAGAGAGCCAAGACGGTAGAGTCATCAAGAGAAACATGAAACCTCAGACTTTGCTCGTTGACTTTGATCCTATTCGCATGTTTCAACTACAACACAAACGGGCACTAATCACAGAGATTAACGATCGCAAACGCGGAAATGAATTTCTACTACAACAAATTAGTAAAGAATTGTCCTATTCTCCAATTATTTGCATTAATAAAGATAAACTCCAACAAGTTAGACCCAGTGATATTACAGACGAAATACGCAAATACAATAATAACAAAAGTATTGTTGATGAGACACATGATATTTCCATTGATGAACGACTCTTGCGAGACGATTTATTTCGTTCTTTGATTCAGCAAGAGAAAAAATTGGATGCAAAAGGTGGCGTATTTATGTTAAAGCCTCATGAAAGTGAAAATGAGACTGAAATTGAACTAGAGGAAACAACCGTACAAAGTGCAGCAAATCGGAAACAGCCCATGTCACCAACAAAAGGTGAGGATGAATTAAACGGGCTGAAAAAGAAGATGCTAACTATTTACTTCAAAATACTTCTATATACATTTTTATCTGAACATGATGAGAAGACATTGAGTGATGTCGTAAAGCATATCGAAGAGGATGATGAATGCTATCGTATTGTAAAAAATATTCAATTGGATGTCGAAATCCTAAAAATGTTGCTAAAAGCGGTTCATCCAAGTGTTCTCAACGAACTCGAAAATAAGATTTTCAATATATCCGATTTATCATCTGACAAGAATGCAGATGTTCAAACGGCAATGAAACGCTTCGCGCGTATTTCAGATTCAGAAATCATAACACCAGAATTTATAGCAATGGACATGATTGCTGTTCTTCCAGAAGAGATAACCGCCCAATCGCGTTTCCTTAACATTGCTGGTAAGACTGGTGAATTCGAATATGCAATTATCCAGCGTTATGGTGATACAGTCAAAAACAACATATATACTATTCCTACATCGTCTGTCACCTATGAATGCACCAGAAAAATGTTCAAGTTGATGGGAATACCCCTATCGAATATTATTAAAAACAAATATTCATACAACTTAATAGAAAGCGAACAAAAAGAAACCACTATACAATTAGTCAAAGAAATGAAAATTGATGCAATAGTAGGAAACCCTCCTTATCAAGAAAATATCAGCACTAATACAGCGAATAGTTCTTTGAGTAAACAACTCTTTCCTTCTTTTATACGAATCGTACATGAGATGGAACCATTGTGTGCAACTCTGATTACACCATCACGCTGGTTTAAGGGAGATGCACAAGACAAATCGTTTATTAAACTCAGAGACTTCATTAGACAGAATAATCATATCAGTAAGATTGTTCATTATCCTGATAGTGGAAACATCTTTAATTCTGCGGTCATAAAAGGTGGTGTTAATTATTTCTTATATCAAAAAGGATATGATGGGCCAGTTTCTTTCACAAATTGTTCCAAAACAGGAAATGTTATTCAACAACGTCCATTGTTTGAAGAAGGGATGGAAGTCATATTTGAAAATTGCAGTGAATATGAACTCATTCAAAAAGTAACCTCCTATGATTTCGTACCCCTAACAACAATCACAACAGGACGTAATGCTTTTGGTGTCATTGGACGACCAGACATCATAAAACAGATATCACATGAAGTGCCTATCAATAATGGCGTCAAATTACGCTGCAAAAACAATATCATTCGATGGACAGAAAGAAAGTACATCACTAAGTCCATCGACATCTTGGACAAATATAAAGTGTTTATATCCAAGTCGGCCGGAGATCCTGCAAAAGATAATAAAATCATAGGACAAGCATATGTTGCAACACCTAACGAAGCGTGTACTGATTCGCTTATTTCAATTGGTTGTTTTGAGACGAAACAAGAGGCAATCAATCTTCAAAAGTATTTATCAACAAAATTTCTTCGTTTTCTTGTTGGCATCCTAAAAATATCCCAAAATGTTACCCAAATCGTTTATAGATTTGTTCCATTACAGGATTTTACTATGGCTTCAGACATTGAATGGAATAAAAGTATTTCAGAGATTGATGCTGACCTCTACGCCAAGTATCATCTCACGCCTGCCGAAATCCATTTGATCGAGTCTATTATTAAGCCGATGGAATGACTTTATATTGATTCAGAACACGTTGGGGCGCCATCAAGGATATAGGATGGGCATATCTCCATCCAGACGGAAACTTCGTGGAGTCGTTGGATTTCATCCGATCTGTTCTCGCCATGGCAGAGTGTAAGGCGCTTACTCTGCTCATTTGGCTTAACGAAAAGGATCGATAAATTGGAATAATCATTGAATACGCAAAACTTTAGGCTGAAAAATTGGAACATGTGCCAATTTTTCAGCCTAAAGACCTTTGATTCTTTTCTTTTTACATCGCTCCCATTATTAATCTGTGAAAATTCTGACGTCAATTTCAAAAAAACAAATTGTTATTAGAGTTTTACTGAAAGAAATAAGCATAAATGATGATAAATTTTTCGCTTTGCGAAAAAAATTACCGCTTAAGCCGACTACGTCGGGAAATTATTCAAATATATTCCAAAATTTTTCAAAATATATTTGTTGAATTTGAATCCAATTTGTAAAATTTCCACACGAAGTGT
>JAFWTK010000061.1 GCA_017518935.1 Prevotella sp. | reverse complement strand
CTCGACCTCTATTTCCATAAAGACTTCAAGCGTCATCAGTCGCTGACAGCCAATGTCGTGGGAACGTATATCCATACCGACAGCCATTCAGAGCATAACGAAGGAAGTAACTATGCCTACGACGTGACAGGTAAGACCTATTCGCTGTGGACTGAAGCCATCTATGAGAACCGTCTGAAACCATTCACTCTATCCATGGGCACTCAGTATGGGCAGAAATATATTAATAATGTATATTCGGGCGATGCCAATGCCGACAATTCTATGCGTTCATCCATGCTATATTTCTTCGGGCAACTGAAAGGTCGTCATGGCAAACTCGGCTATATGGGAGGATTAGGCGTGAGCACACGTTATTATCGGCAAGACCAATGGAATGACCGGTTTCTGCTGTTCCGTCCTAAACTAACTGTTTCCTATCCATTGGCCAGGAATCTGAAGGTGAAATACGACTTTGAGATATCGCAGCACGTCTCGCAGATTGCCCTCGTCAGCGATATCTCTATCAAGCAGAATGCAATGGAGACGTTAGTAGGTAATCCAGAAATCACTCCCAATCGTGTCACTTCGCATGATCTCCGTCTGACCTACTCCACTCCCCGAATCATGACAGAATTACAAGGCTATTGGAGACTGAATGCCAACTGTAACATGGAGAAATACACCCGCAAGGACGGACATTTCTATCAGACGCAGACTAATGCTGGCAACGAATGCAGTTTCTTCTTCATCCAGAGTTACAACCGCTGGGAGGTAATACCAGAGCATCTTTCCGTCACCCTCTATGGAGGCATCTACCGCTTCTTCAATTTCACAGATGACTATCGACATACATATACAGCATTCAACGGTGGTGCCAGCGTAGAAGCCTATCTTGGACGATGGACGCTGACTGCATACGCCGATAATGGCTGGAACTTCATGGAGGGCGAGCATCGGGGACATCAGCCTGCCGCGTGGTATCTCATCGCTTCTTATCGCATGAAGCATCTCACTCTTTCTCTTTACGCCCAACATCCCTTCTGCGCCCGTCCGCTCACCAACAGAACGGAGGTGCTTAGTCGCTATATCCACAAGGAAGTATCGCAGCATAGTAGTGACTTCGGTAATATGCTGACACTCAACCTTACATGGCATCTTTCTTCTGGTCGCAAATATCGCGACATTCAGCGTACCATGAATCATCGGGATACAGAAACAGGAATTCTACAAAGCAAATGACGGAGTCAAATGAGGAAAGGTATATTCATATGAAAGGCCGCATGCGCTTCGAGTACGGCGACCAGTGGATCACCGTCGTCATCGAAAGTCATGGCCAATCACAAACTCTGGTTCGTCTATACGATGATCTATCCTGACGACTACAAAGACGTCCTCGCCCGTCTGTTCAAGGAGATAGATGACTGGCAAATCTGGGAACGTCCGCATCTACAACTGAAGCAAGGGAAGAGTCAAACACCAAAGGCGGTATCGGAATAACAGCATAATAATTTTACTTCGGCAGACAACATTTTTGGTTTCGCTATGAATGCTTTTGTGGGAAATTTAGTAACTTTGCAGCCAAACAACCACTGACGTATGGAACAGAAATTCGGGAAAAATAGCATTGATATTGAGGCGCTGCGTGAGTTTTGCGAGTGCGAGGGCTATGAGTTGCTGCTGCAGCGTTGCCCCGGCATTGTTGAGCATCTTGCCTTGCAAGACCTCGCCTCATTCCTTTGTATCACCCCTAACTATCTGAGCACGATTCGCAAGTCAATCACGTTCGAAAGCCACAAATAGAGCAAAAACGCTTTAACTAGTTTAAGACTTTCACCCTCGGCATCCGATTTTTGGATATTGTCGTTCCATTATTATTCTTAGTCTTTCAGACAGCCGATTGGAACCACAAACACGCCATCTGGCCGTTGGTAAGCATACGGCCCGACAGCCGTAACGACCATCATAAACGACGGATTCTTCATCTTTGTAGTATCAATGGTCTCTGCAAGTGTTTTCAAAGCTTTAGCACCATCGTTTATCAGTTTCTCTCCACCTAATTTCACTTCTATCAGTGCGTATGTTCCGTTTCTACGATGCAATACCGTGTCGCACTCCAGTCCCGAACTGTCGCGATAGTGATACAATTTTCCATCAAGTGCTTCTGCAAATACACGTAAATCACGGACGGCCATATCTTCGAAGATGAGTCCGAAGGAGTCCAGGTCATTCATCAGATCGTTAGGACCTAAGCCCAGTGCAGCAGTACCGATACTGGGGTCAACGAAATGGCGAGTATCACTGGTCCGAATAGCCGATTTACTGCGGATATTAGGATTCCAAGCTTCGAGGTCTTCAATCACGAAAAGCTTCTTCAGTGCCTTGATATAATCAGCCACGGTATCCTCATCAAGCGTATTGGCATCATTCGAAAACATGTCGGCCTTGATAGTGCTATACGATACCTGCTGAGAGATGTTCCGAGCAAACGATCGCAGTAATAGCCGGGTACGCTCTGCACTGCGTTTCACGCCATCCACTCGCTGTATGTCACGCTCGGCCACGTCATCAACATAGCCAAATGCCTGATCCAAAGCGATATCACCTTCGAGTAGTGTTGCCTGTGGCCAGCCGCCACGGCAAGTAAGATAGGCCATCTGTTGTAGGTCTATATGGTTGGGCTGTGGCTCAAAGGTCTCACCGTTGAACAGACTCTTTAAACTTATGCTGCCACTCGATTCACCTGATTCAAACAAACTCATCGGACGCATTTTGACTCTCCCGATGCGCCCTGTACCGCTATGTGTAGTTTTGTCTGCTTGAGGAGCCACTGTAGAACCTGTGAGAATAAATTGTGAAAAGGCTCCTCTCTTATCCACCTCATTACGTATGGTATCCCATAGTTCTGGTATGGTCTGCCACTCATCAATCAGTCTGGGTATATCTCCCTGTAGCAGTGTCTTTGAACTGATTTCCATCATCTGCCTGCTTTGCTTTAAGACTTCGGTGTCGCCCAAGTCAAGCAGACTCTTGGCCTGCTGACGAGCGGTGGTTGTCTTACCACACCATTTTGGACCTTCTATCAATACGGCACCCTTGCCCGACAGTTTACGAACCAGTAACCTATCGGCTATTCTTGGTTTATACATATTGTCATCTTTCGTTTGTTACTTAATTTGGCGGCAAAGATACTGATAATTATTGAATTATACAAATCTTTTGATGCTTTTTCGGTTGTTTGTTGTGATTTTGTTCGGTCGTTTGTGGCGCTTTTATTCGGTCGTTTGTGAAAAATTCGTTCGGCCGTTTGTAGTTCAAGTAGCAATATGCCAAGATGCTCATAGATCAGGGTAACGGTATAAATCCGAGGCTTTTCAATGGCTGATATTGAAATAATTGTCTAAAGATTTGGGCGTTTCAAAGAATTGGAGTTACTTTGCACACAAAGAAATCTTAGGCGAGGACGTTTTCAACGAAATCCGCAGAAACATCTCTTTCGGAGCACAAAAATAGCATTTTTACAAAAATTCACTGAAACTAGTTTCAGAGTTTCACCCCCGGCATCCGATTTTCGGTCATGTCTGAAGTATAAAGGCACTGGTGCTGGTAATTCCGAGAAGAATCGATTGTGAACCGAATGAGGTGTTCCTGGATGAAACCATCTTTGAAGAATCTTTTACAAACTGCTTTTCATAATTTGCGCCGCAGTTAGCAAACGGAAATCTGTCCGCAAATACGCGAATTATGAGCCGTTTGCCTAATCCTTTGATAATATGGTAGTTATGTTCACTTTTGCTTAGCCTTCGCAACATGGGTCACTTTTGAGTCGTCCAAATAGTCCTTTTCACCCATTCAGATGGCACTTTCGACTCGTTCATATAATCTCTCTATACCCCCACGGGAAAAAACAGAACTGGCAGAAGAATTATTCACTGCCATCGACAGCATCACGCTCAACTATACCGAGGTTCACCCAGAGCAGATGTTTAGGTATTCTTATAATGTTAAAGAACAGGTGATGCAATATACTAACAATATTATTGGACTTTTCGAAGGAATTACTGGCAAAGGCAATGTTTCTACGCGCGTTCTTTTTGGCATCACACCTAAAGGCTACTATGTCGCAATAGCCGATGTTGAGAACAATTTCTGTGTTCCCAAGGAATGGTCTGTGCTCAATAGTTTCGTCAACGGCGAGAAGGAATACATCAAACTGTAAAAATATAGTAGTATGGCATCAATGAGTCAGGGACGCGCTCTCACTTACTATCTGGACAATAAGGGGAAACTGAGGAAATAAAATCGGTCACCTTCAATCAGGTCTGTGTTTAAATGCATTCATTCGTCTATATATCATCCCCTACCGGGGTATAATCTGCCCTGGATCTCGGGCACGTCAATGCATACCGTGCAAAAGTCTTCCTTGAATCTGGGGCACGTTTCTACCCCCTGTGCATAAGTATGAACTGGATTTAGGGCAATGTTTCACCCCCCTGGGGATGGTTTGCCCGAAATTCCTTTTCACCCATTCAGATAGAAAAAGTGGATTAATAACGAAGTACGACCCCTTCTGGGGTAACTTCGAGGGTGGCCTGGATGCCAGTGAGGAGAGGGAAGTTGCGGAGATGGGTGTGGCCTACGGGAAAGTCATAGCAGACGGGAATGCTGTAATGCTGGAGGTATTCGTGGAGCATCGCATACATATCGTCGAAACCGTTCTCAGGGTGTTTGTATTTATTGAACTGGCCTACGATGATGCCTCGGATGTTTTTAAGCAGACCTCGCATCTCCATATTATGGAGCATACGGTCCACCTTGCTCATTCCCTCGCCAGTATCCTCCATAAACAGGATGATGTCTTGGAGCATGAGCGGATCGAAGTCAGAACCAGCGAGGTCGTTGAAGACGGAGAGGTTACCTCCCACGATGATACCCTCTCCCCTACCCTTAATGTTCAGCGGATGCGGTGCTACGTGATATTCTGGTAGGTTGCCATGCAGCATACGGCGTAAGGTCTGGCTGACGGTATCATTGCCTTCGTATGTATTCAGGGCGTAGCACATTGAGCCGTGAATGCCTTTCACTCCTGCCCTCGCCTCCGCACAGAGTAAGGCCGTGATGTCGCTGAAACCAATGATAAGTTTTGGATATTGGCGGAAGGTATCAAGCGACAGACGACTGAGCAGATGGGCAGCACCGTCGCCACCACGGGAACACATGATGGCCTTCACAGATGGTTCACGTAAAGCCCATAGCAGGTCAGAGAGCCGTTCCTCGATGGTCCCAGCAAAGCCATGATAATCGTTGAGTGCGTTCTTTCCCACTACGCAATGATAGCCCCATTGCTCGAGTGTCCTGATGCCGCCATTGATGGTAGCCGTATCCGTTGCACTCGAAGGCGAGATGATGGCTATCGTATCGCCTTCGTGCAGGAATTGGGCTGTGGCAGTTGCCATCCAACCCAGTAGGATCAACAGCAAGCCTCCTTTTTTCACGCAGATACCTTCTTCTTAGCCCTGAGCATGCAATAGACACCGAGGATAATGAAGGGGATGGAGAGGATCTGGCCCATGTCGATGGGGAGGGAGGCCTCGAAGGCTTCCTGGATCTCCTTGGTGTACTCGATGAAGAAGCGGAAGGTGAAGATGTAGGTCAAGCAGAAGCCGAAATACCAGCCGGTGCCGATCTTCTCAGGCATACGCTTGTGGAGGAACCACATGATAAAGAATAGGATAGCGTAGGCGATGGCCTCGTAGAGTTGGCCAGGATGACGAGGCACAGCATCGACCTTCTCGAAGATAAAGGCCCAGGGGACATCCGTAATCTTACCAATTATCTCTGAGTTCATCAAGTTGCCGAGACGGATAAAACAGGCTGTTGTTCCTGTGGCGATGGCGATATTGTCGAGTACTGTCCAGATGCTGAGTTTCGTTTTGCGGACATAGAGCCAAAGGGCGATCATCAAGCCTAAGGTACCTCCGTGTGAGGCCAGACCTGCATAGCCTGTCAGTTTCCAGCCTCCATCCGCCATGAAGTGAATAGGCAACAGCATCTCCACAAATCCCTTCCACGAGGTCAGGAAGTCCTGTGGCTGATAGAAGATACAGTGGCCTAAGCGGGCACCAATCAGGATACCCAGGAAGCAGTAGATAAAGAGGGGATCGAAATACTCATCTTTGATCTTCTGTTCTTTGTAGAGTCGCTTCACCACGAGATAGGCGAGTGCCAATCCGATGATCCACATCAGACCGTACCACCTTACCGTTATTGGCCCTAAATGGAAGGCCTCTAATTCCGGATTCCAAACTATAAACAACAATTGATTCATCCTTTTTTCCTTT
>JAFWTK010000060.1 GCA_017518935.1 Prevotella sp. | reverse complement strand
CATGCAACTGGTGGTCGTGATGGCCGTGAGGAAGGCTGTGAGCGCGGCTACTAACACCTTCACCGCAATCTCAATAAATCCTTTCTTTCTCATCGTTCTTAGTTCTTACCTCTTAGTTCTTAGTTCTAAGTTCTTAGTTCCTACTGGTCCGGGTCGTCGCCGTCGCCACTGGGTCAATCGCCTTCGTTGAGGATGAGACCGCCATTGTCGGGTTGGTTGCCGCTGTTACCGCCGCCATTGTCGCCGTTGCCGGAGTTGGTGCCGCCACCACCTTGGTTCTCACCGCCGTTGGGCTTGCCACCGCCTTCGCCCTCATTCTCCTTGTCGCCCTTGCCGTACTTAGGAAGCACATACTGGCGATAGTACTTGATGAGTTCGTTCACCTGCGAGATCACCCCCTCGATGCCCTCCGTATTGTCCTCGATGACGGCAGAGGCATTCAACTTCAGCACCAGTTCGCGGTACGCCTCGTCGGCCGCGTTGCGGGCGTTGGCAAGGGCCGCCTTTTCCTTCTGCATCCGCTCGTCGTTGCGCTGCGACAGCAGCGTACGCACCGCCTCGTTGGAGGTCTTCAACTGGGTGACGAGTGAGGTCAGTCCCAGAGCCGTGATGTGACCACCGGCCACGTTGTCATCCTCCATCTCCTGCAGCATCTGCTGGAGTTTCACACTCTCCTCCGAGTAGTTCTCGTTCACGTCTACGTTGTACTTCTTGATGATGTTCCAGAGATACGTGGCCGCACTCTTCTTCTCCACGTCGAACGTGAACTTGGTGTACATCTGCACCTGTTTCTTCAGGGCGGTGTAAAGACTGTCACGGCGCGCGTCCTCGTCGGCGATCTGCTGGGTGTACTCACTGGAGTGGCTGATCTTGTACGCCTCGTCCACCTTTGCCACACCTGCCTCGAACGGCGTGTAGGCAGCCTCCACCTTCGCAGGGAGTTGGCTCACGCCAGCCTCGCCGGAGTCACGGTAGATCCTGACGATGTTCAACACCTGCTGCACAAACTCGAGGAATCCCGCCATGCGCAGCGCTTTCAACTGAAAAATCACAATTTGCTTAATAGCACTCATAAAAATAAAAATTAGAAATGTTGTGTTTTCCTCTTCCTTAAAGCCTCTTCCTTGTTCGTGTGTTGCATCAATGATGCAAAGGTACTACTTTTTTCTGAAACCACCAAACATTTTGCCAATTTTTTTATAAAAATCTTCAAAAAACTCGGAAAACCTTGCCCCAGATTCGGGTGAAGGTTTCCCGAGGGCGTGGAAGCGCCAAACAAATTCGGGGCAAGGAATTCCGACCACGGAAATCTACCACCTAATTTATAGGGCAACGAATCCTGACCACGGGAATTCTACCACCTAATTTATAGGGCAAGGAATCCCGACCACGGGAAATCTACCGCCTATTTATAGGGCAAAGAATCCCGACCTCGGGAAATCGACTACCTATTTCTGGGGCAAAGAATTCCGTCCACGGAAGGCAACTTATTCAGTTATTACTTATTCACTCCTGACATCTGCTTTTTTGATTTTTCACTAAGAGGAAATTTTATTATTATATATATTATAATATATATAATAATAATTTAAATAATAATATAAATTTGTACCATAAATACCTTTAATCTTATCATTTCCACAAAACCTAACAACAATCAACTTATAATTTTTTAAAAACCAAAATGTCAGGAGTGAATAACTGAATAAGTGAATAACTTGGGTACAAAAACACAAAAAAACGCCTCTTCCTTATACATTATTTGAGGACGAGCAGGCCATCTACCTTATCTCTGCCTTGGCGACGTGCTGAAAGCCATCAGAAAGATGGAACCAGCCTGGGAGCAGGAATGTGGAGGAAATTTTTCCTTGACATCGGAAAAGGTAGCAATGCCGCAGGGCGGCGTAAGGTTGATACCCGTATTCTCGGACACCGATAGGTATGGAGTTCGAGTCCGTTGATGACTCGACAGTACATGGATCGTAAGACGGGAGAACAGAAAGTGATTGACCACCAAAAGGAATATCAAACATGAGCATCTTCTTTGCTGGTAAATACCTACTTCTGATTAACCCGCTTTTGCCGGATTTTGAAGGTGCGCCATGCTTAAAACCTCGTTTTTAGGTATTGCGCATCTTGTTTATTTGCCGTACCTTTGCAGCGCAATTTGAAAACGATAAAACGATGAGAACGACAACAGCGATTCCCACTGAGATAAAGGCTGGAGCAACGCTCAAGGTACTGATGAACCATATCTACGAGTTACATAAAGGTGTGCGCCACATGGTGTTGTTTACCTGCAACAAGAAGTACAGTGAACTGGCTATACAGCGATTGGAGAGTCAGGGCATCCCATACCTGCTGCAGCCTGCCGGACAGCAGAACCTGAACGTGTATTTCGGACGACGCGAGTGTCTGGAGGCCATCCGGCTTATCGTCACCCGTCCGCTGAACCAACTCACGCCCGAAGAAGACTTTATCCTTGGCACTATGCTCGGCTACGACCTCTGCGCACAATGCGAGCGGTATTGCAAGCGTAAGGGGCAGTGTGAAGGGAAATGCCAAGGTAAATGTGAAGAGTGTATCAACAGAAATTAATAACTTCTTAGAATAAATCATTGAAATGAACGCAACAATTGTAATCTATGGTTCCTCGACGGGAACCTGCGAGGCCATCGCTGAGAAGATTGCCTCGAAACTGGGCTGCGAGGCCCTGAACGTACAGGATTTGACAGCCGACATCGTAGCCGCCAACCAGAATCTGATTCTCGGCACTTCAACATGGGGCGCAGGCGAATTGCAGGATGACTGGTACGACGGACTGAAGACACTCCAAGGTGCAGACCTCAGTGGCAAAATCATCGCCCTCTTCGGCTGCGGTGACTGTTCTACTTACAGCGACACCTTCGTAGGCGGCATGGGTGAACTCTATAACGGTATCAAAGACAGTGGAGCCAAGTTCATCGGCTCAGTTGAGACCGACGAATACACCTTCGATGACTCGGAGGCCGTCATTGATGGCAAATTCATCGGTCTGCCCCTTGACGACATCAACGAAGACAATAAAACAGACACCCGTATTGAGGCTTGGATAGCCGCCATCTCCCCTGAATTGTAATCACAGGTATATAATTCATAGAGTATTTGTTTAGTTTAGTGAGATGGCTGGCTGTGATAGTCAGCCATCTATTTTTTAGTCAATAAATAATGTTAAAGCGTGAGGCTTTCAATTTTTATTTCGTAATTTTGCAGCGTAAACCTCACGAAGTTGTATTTTAACATAATCTACGGATG
>JAFWTK010000059.1 GCA_017518935.1 Prevotella sp. | reverse complement strand
CGGCGTGAACATCTTGCGCTTCGCCGACGGCAGCATCCGCAAGGTGGTGAGACGCTAAGACAGTCGTCACCCGTTCTGAAAAGCATGTCACCCGCTCCGAAAAGCATTAGAGTTTGAAGAGCAGACGGAGGTGCGAGGCGGTTCTCCTTTCTTTTTCGTGTTTTTTTTATTGGTTTTTATGAAGTTTTAATTATTTTTGCCAAATAAATTTAAGCAAATGAAATATCTTTACTCTTTTTTGTTGCTTTTTGTTACTTTTCACACCTCCGCACAAAAACATCTGGTATTAGTAGAAGAATTCACCAATACTGGTTGCAATCCTTGCGCCAGTTGGTCACCAATACTCGATGAGGTGATTGACCTCCGCCTGGGCGACTGCATTGCCATCAAATACCACAGCGGCTACCCCGACAGAGAAGATGTTTTCTACAACTACGACGCGACATCGCAGCAGACACGCCACGATTTCTACGGAGTGGACGGTGTGCCCGCCACCTTCGTCAACGGCACAGAAATAGGCGATCGTACGTATGAGATGATGAACACAGCCATTGATTATTTTCTGGCACAGCCTTTAGACTACAGTCTGAATGTGAGCAAAGAACTGAATAATCACCACCTGGCAGTGCGAGCCGACCTCACCCCCACTACCCAATCGGTGAACACCGACCGCCTGCGCCTGTTTATTGCGGTAATAGAAGAGCATCTGACTCCCACCATACCCTGCTCTAACGGCGAGCAGAGACTTCACTACACCCTGCGCAAACTGATGACCGGCGGCAACGGCGTTCAAATAGACAAAAGCAGACTGGAAGTCGGCGAGACCTTCACTTACAACGGTGAGTGGGACATCGACTTCATGAATGACGAGGGTCAACTTGGTGTGGTGGCCTTCCTGCAAAACATGGACACCAGACAGGTGCTCTGCACAGCCTATTCGGAACCTGGATGCGAGCAGGAGAACCGTCTCACGGCAATGAGAATCAGCGACACCCCAGACCTGATATGCGTGTCGAACTATTACGGAAAAGTGCTCTTCCGCAACAACGGCTCCAACACCCTGACCTCCGCGACACTCAATGTGGAGGTGAACGGCACCGTGAAACAATATCCGTGGAGCGGTACCCTCAACTACCTGGAGCGTGACACCATGGCCTTTGACAATTTCACCGACTTTGACCTAAGTGCCGATGAAAACCAAGTGAACGTATGGTTCTCCGACATCAACGGCACCGAAGCCGTGAGCAACAGCCTGAGCAGCACATTCGCTAATTCCATCCAAGCCACCTACGGGGTGCGTCTGCGCCTTTATACCGACAAGAAACCTGAGGAGACCACCTGGAAGGTGTACAACTCGGCAGGCGACGTGGTTCAGGAAGGCGGCCCCTACACCGAGGCAAGGAAAATCCACAACATAGACCTGGAACTGACCTATGACGACTGCTACATGCTGGAGTTTGAGGATGCAGGCGGTGACGGTATCAAGGGTGCTTACGGCAACGGCTACTACCAATTGTTCCAAATAGACGCCGACGGCAAGACCACCCGCATAGCGCAAGGCGACTATGAAGGCAGTTTGTGCGATGTGTACTTCAATCTGACCGGCACTCCGAAGAAGAAAAAACGTCTGGTGCTCTTCGAGGAGTTCACCAACACCAGTTGCGACCCCTGCTCCGAATTCTCGCCCTCACTCGACAAGACCATCTACGAACGCATGGGCGACATGGTGGCCATCACCTACCACGGCAACTTCCCCTCCGAACGCGACCCCTTCTACCTGGCGAATACCGTAGACGCAATGGCCCGCCTCAACTACTACGATGTAACAGGTGTGCCTTCCTTGCGGGTAGACGGTGAGCATGCCGGCGCCTGGGGCTATGAGGAATACCTCGACTCCTATATCGACATAGCCGGCGACGTGCCCCCACAGATGGACATCGACACTGAAGCCTCACTGAACGACGGAATGCTTACCGTGGACGTGAGCCTGACACCCAACGAGATAGCCGACGGCTCCAACCTGCGCCTGTATGTGGCCGCCGTGGAGGAGCGCGTGGAATGGGCTGATCCTGCCCCGAATGGCGAGAAATCGTGGAACTACGTGATGCGCAAACTGCTGCCCGACGCACAAGGACAGCCTCTACCTGCAGAACTGCCACAGTCAGTGCCCACCCACTATGAGTTCACCTGGCAGGTGGCTCACTATGACGATGAAAACGAACTGGGACTCGTGACCTTCGTGCAGGACAATACTACAAAGAAGGTGCTGGGTGCCTGCTACACCCCACGGCCCACCGGCAGTGAGCACGCCGTGAAGATACTGGGCATTGACAACATGCCCGACCGCATCTGCACCCCCCAGTTCATTTGCGACCTCACTGTGAGGAACACGGGTCGTGCAATACTGAGCAGCGCCACCCTCAACGTGCGCATCAACGGTCAACTGCAGGCCACTCCATGGACAGGCCGTCTGGAATACCTCGACATTGCCACCCTGCATACGCCCTTGTTCAGCGACTTCACACTGACCGACGGCACTCTCAACGAAGTAGAGATATGGATTTCAGACCTGAACGGCAGCAGCGAGGAGAGTCTGCACAAGACGCTCACCCTTGCCAACGCCCACAAAGCACAGAACGCCGTGCGACTGACGCTGATGACAGACAACGCCCCAGAGGAAATTACCTGGAAGGTGTACAATTCGGCGGGCGACGAGGTATGCGCGGGCGGGCCTTATACGGAAAAACGCAAGAAACAGGTGGTGGATCTGCCACTGAGCGAGGACGACTGCTACAGGCTGGAATTTGAGGACACCGGAGGCAACGGCATAACGGGCGAGAACGGACGCGGCTACTACATGCTGCACGAGGTGAACGCCGAGGGACAGACACGCCTTCTGGTGCAGGCCGACTACACCGGCGCCACCCACAATGTCTTCTTCAGTCTGCAGAATGCCTCGCTGACAGGCATACAGCCGGTCACTGCCACTCAGGATGAAAGCGGTCAACTCTACGATCTTCAAGGCCGCAAGGTGTCACAACCCCTCAGAGGCATCTACATAAAGGATTCAAAGAAACTAATTAACAAATAACATCAAATAACAATGAAAAGATTCTACACATTATTATTCTTGGCGCTGGCTGGAATAGGTTCAGCCTTTGCCCAGTGGAATACGAATGCCAATCCTGTGTGTATTTTCGACGCCAGCGGACACGGCGACTACTATGCCAGCAATCCCAAGGCAGTACGCACACCTGACAAAAAGACATGGATAGCATGGCGCTCCTGGGGTCTCAAAGAGGTGAACGGTATAGACCGCTCCGCAGTGAGAACCCATCTGCAACTGCTCGACAGAGACGGTGTGCCACAGTTCAGTGAGCCCATCGTGGTGAATGACTACATCACCTCGACATGGTGGTCGGAGTATGGCCTTCAGGTAGCATCCGACGGTTCCGCCGTCGTGACCGTGGCCGACGGACGCGCCGAGGAGTCTTTCTTACCCGACTTGCAAGACCATTCCTACTTTTTCTCACCCGCCATATACAAAATTGACCAGCAGGGCAACTTCTTGTGGGGAAAGGACGGCATAGCCTACACGCAATACACCAATTCAGCCTTCACCAACTGCTACACGGTGGGCGATGACACCTACCTCATTTTCTTCAACAACTCGGAAGACGGAACTGGCATAGCGGATGACATGACCAATATAGGCACCTTCTTACAGCGCATCAACAGCGACGGTACGACGGCATGGGAAATACTGTAACGACATTACTTTCTTTTCACCTTTCGTATTTGTCACTGTTACTTTATCTTCTTCATCAAAATCAGAAATCGAAGAATATTTGCATGGGATAATCATCCTTAAGGACATATCAATTATACCATATTTCTCTTCTTTAATTGTCTCTGTTTCATAATAAGTATACGGATTTCCATAATGGCCATAGCCCGTTTTACGTACTCGAACTTTTTGGGGTATCGTTCGAGATACAACAAATAATTGATTTCCAATAGGTCTGACAGATTCATATATATGCTCTGTCTTTTCATTGGAACAATTACCTATAGCTACTTTTTTCCCTTTCCATAATGCAAATAGTCCATCATTGTCCAACAATTCTATTTTTGAATAGCCAGAAGGGATAATAACTTCATTTTCTTCATTAACGACAGAATAAGTATCAAACGAAGATAGCAAACGACCTCCATTAAAATGTTTCACATTAGGGATTTCGTTTCCTGCATCGTCTATCCCGCCAATGTTATTATTACGAGTTGCTTGAACAGAGCCATCTTCTGTGCAAGTAATACTAGAATACTTAAACTCGGTCAATTGGTTACCATTTATATCGAACAATGCTACAGAATAGTCCTTTTTTACAACGAGCAAATTCCGAACTAAATAAACTATAGAAGAATAATTAGGTGGTATTAAAGTATTTCCAACGGAATCCTTTAAACCATATTTTTCTCTTTGTACAAATATACTTATACCATCTTCGTTGATGGAAACTGATGATGATTCTATATATCCTAAATTCCGCAGCACTATAATTTAATGATCTTTATAAGTTCCTGAGCAACAAAAAGTTGCCCAGGATTTTGTCTTGTCAGATTTTTCACTTTCCTTAGTGCTGCGTTTAAAGACAAGCAAAATCATCAATGACATGGCAAAGG
>JAFWTK010000058.1 GCA_017518935.1 Prevotella sp. | reverse complement strand
GTTGTTCCCGTTGCCGCAAGATCATGGGGTCGGTTCTACTGATCATTTTTCAAGGATAATATTTTGAGGTTTGAGAATAAGTTTGTATCTTTGCCCCAGAATCAAGACGAACACCAACAATATGGCCCGACAGATAAGAAAGAAAAGCGGAACAGGCATTTACCATGTAATGCTCAGGGGTATCAATCGACAAGATATCTTTGAGGACAATGAAGACTACATGCAAATGATCTCCATTCTGAAAGGTCTGACGGAGAGACGCGACGAGCATGGTGATGATGATGTCAAGGCATTCCTGCTACAAAGTCAGGGAATAGCCAATCCTCTGATGATCCAGAGTTTGGAAAAAGTGAGGCGTAATGAGGTCCTGATGGCAGCCAAGGGATTCGGGGCAGGTCTGCGTCAACTTTCCAGACTGACTGGTGTTTCGTTTGGTGTAATACAAAAATTATGAGACATGGAAAAATGATCAGGAGAACCGACCCCGTGATTCTCGTAGGACTTCTTACGATTGGTGATATAAATAAAACAATAAAACAAATATATGATGATTAGGAATCTGTTATTATTAATTTTTGCGTGCTTCGCAACAATGGCGGAGGCACAAAACCAGAAGGGGACATTCTCCATCAAACCTATGGCGGGTGTAAATATCTCGTCATTGGGGTCACCAACTATCGAAGATTTTTATCATGCCAAGGTCAGATTTACGGCTGGTGCTGAAACGGAGTATGGCATAAACAACTGGCTGGGGTTGTCATTGGGACTGATGTACTCGCAACAGGGAGCCAATGTGGATGGTAGTGTGGCATTGTATCAACCTCTGGACAATGGTGAAATCCTCTATTCGGTTTCAAATATGGACGGCTATCTGCATGCAGACTACCTGAATCTTCCTGTTATGGCACATGTCTATATCCCTGCCATTCGGGGACTCTCCGTCAATGCAGGTGTTCAGGTGGGATTGCTGGTCAACGACAGGATGACAGCGGATGTTTTGGCACAAACAATCAAATTACCGTCTTCTCAACCTGACTTTGGTTGGTATGTTGATAACTACAATGATAATACGACAGTTGTCACATCTGCAGTAGTCACTCAGAACGATGTCTGTAAGTCTGTTGATTTCGGAATTCCTCTGGGATTATCGTATGAGTACAAAAATGTTTCACTTGATGCCCGCTACTATTTCGGACTGACACAGATTGACAAAACAGAGAACCCCGATACTGCCAAGAACCGCTATTTCAGCATAACCCTGGGATATCGTTTTCATCTCTAAAAAAGGATCACGGGGTCGGTTCTACTGATCACTTATCAAGGCAAACAATGAGAATTAAGACAGTAATGAATCATAATCAAGAAAATGATCAGAAGAACCGACCCCATGATCAATTCAATTTTAATTCGTAATTTTACAAGTTAAATAATAAAAAATCACAATTATTATGAGCAGAAAAAATTTACTATTGTTGGTTTGTATCTTTTGTTCAATATATGCAGTAGCGCAAACGTACTATTATTACGGGCATTATAATAGTGATGAGAAAATTTATTTAACCCTAAACGAAAATAAGGTCTGTGTTAGTATATACAAAGATAAAAAGGATGTAAGCGAAAGGATTCTTGCAAATGTTCAGGCTCTGATTACGATGGAAGACGTGGATAATATTTTTGACATCATTGTTATTTCTCGGCCTGATTTTGAGAAGTTAGCCTCGTTAGATTTCTGGGAAGAAGATGTAAGGTCTGTGATATTAACTTCAGGTTATCTTACAGAAAACAATGAGGAAGTCTATGCGACTCCATACCTGTCTGTAAAACTAAAAAAAGAGGAAGATATAGACATGCTGATTTCATCTACAGAAAAGTATAGGCTCAGAATTGTTGGGAATAGTTCTGTAAGGCCTTTGTGGTATACTTTAACTCTCACTCCGGACTGTGAAAAAAGCCCATTGGAATGTGCAAATGAATTGTATGAGAGTGGAGATTTTGCAGCATCTGCGCCAATGTTGGCAGGGGGTTGGGGATCTTCTGAACAAACTACTGTCCGAAACATTACCACTGCAATGACAGACCCATCCTCAGAAATCTTCGACCTTCAGGGCCGTCGCCTTTCCGCCATGCCCCAGAAGGGCGTATATATCCAGAACGGCAAAAAAATAGTGGTTAAAGAACGACGGTAGATCACGGGGTCGGTTCTCCTGATCATTTTCTTGGTTAATATTTTGAAGTTTGAGAATATGTTAGTATCTTTGCCTTCGCTAAGCATTATTTCTGGAAATAATATGGCACGACAGATAAGGAAGAAAAGCGGAACAGGCATTTACCACGTGATGCTCAGAGGCATAAACCGACAGGACAGGTTTCGAAGTGAGCCTGTAGATAACATCGAGTATTTCGTAATCCTACTCAGGTATGATTGATCAGGGGGACAGGTTTGAAGTGAACCCAGAAAGTTGGAC
>JAFWTK010000057.1 GCA_017518935.1 Prevotella sp. | reverse complement strand
CCTCCTACCAGCGTCACCTTGTAGATCTCCCTATTTCGTTCCATCGCTGCAAAGTTAGCCACTTTCCATGAGATACAAACGGACAAATCTATAAAGATTGTTAAAATTTAGGGCAAATCTATTGTCAATCGGGATATAGTTTATATCTTTGCAATATCAAAATGATATCAATTAGAATTAATAATTTATCATAAAGAATTTAGAGATTATGGAAACAAAAGAGTATGCATTCAAAGGAATGGTGATGAACGGCTTCGTGATGCTGTTCATCAATTTGACAGTTATTATCTTAGCCATTGTCGGTATCGTGAATAGTATTATCGAACTGGACAGCACTAACGGACATCAGGGTGGTTGGCTATTGGGCGGTTGTGGTCTGCTCATCCTTATTAATATAATAATGTGGTGCGGACACATGCAGTTGGAACCCAATGAGGCCAGAGTGATCACGTGGTTCGGTAAATACGCTGGAACCTTCGTCAAGACAGGATTCTATTGGATCAACCCGTTCTATGGCACCAAGAAGGTCAGTCTCCGTGCCCGTAATCTCGATGCCGAGCCGATCAAGGTGAACGACAAGACGGGTAATCCCGTAATGATCGGTCTTGTGCTGGTATGGAAACTGAAAGATACCTATAAGGCCCTCTTCGAAGTGGACACGCAGACGATGGCTGCGGCTCCCAACACTGTCGGTTCGGATACCAAGGGACTGATGAATGCCTTGGAGAACTTCGTCCGCGTACAGAGTGATGCAGCCTTGCGTCAGGTGGCAGGTCAGTATGCCTACGACGATGAGGACAACAAGGGCGAGGACGAGCCGACTCTGCGCTCCAGTGCCGACGAGATCAACCAGCAGTTGGAGGAGAAACTCGACGAGCGTCTGGCCTTGGCTGGCATTGAGGTGGTGGAAGCCCGCATCAACTACCTCGCCTATGCCCCCGAGATTGCAGCAGTGATGCTCCGTCGCCAGCAGGCTTCGGCCATCATCACCGCCCGCGAGAAGATTGTGGAAGGTGCAGTGTCGATGGTGAAGATGGCGCTCGACAAACTCTCGAAGGACAATATCGTCGACCTGGATGACGATAAGAAGGCTGCGATGGTGAGCAACCTGCTTGTGGTGCTCTGCGGTGACGATTCTGCCCAGCCGGTAGTGAACACAGGTACATTAAACCACTAATTCATGGCTGAGAAGAACACCAAGAGTTTTATCCTGCGCGTTGACGCTGAGACGATGAATGCGATAGAGGCCTGGGCTGCGGACGAGTTCCGCAGCACCAACGGCCAGTTGCAGTGGATCATCACCGAAGCCTTGCGCAAAGCCAAGCGTCTGCCCAAGAAGAAACAACAAAAGACAGAAGACCATGTTGAATAGAAAGAAAGCATTAGCACTCATATTGGGATTACAGATGATGTTGCTGGCACTGTTGGTAGTGTTGTACGTATCTGGCAGCATATCGATGTACGTGTTTGTACCCTTAGTCGTCATTGTAGGTGCAGTCTTTTCTGGCCTTACAATAGTAGCAGTACGTAAATTGCCCCCGATGTGATGGAAAAGTTTGATATCAAGAAAGTCAAGGTGCATCGCACCGCATCAGGTACCATCTTTGAGATGGCATTTGTCCTGACAGCCCTCATCGTTTGGGGATTGATCATCTGGTTGGTTCATCAGGCACCAGACATCGTGCCCACTCATTTCGACGGATCAGGCAAGCCCAATGCCTATGGCTCACCTGTAGGAGTCACGATTCCTTGTATCATCATAACGATAGTTGCCATAGGCTGCATGGTAGTGGCTTATTTCCCACGATACATCAATATGCCTGTAGGGATTGAGAACATCCGTCAGGTGGGACTTGTCATTACCAGTGTCCGAGTGGTGGGTATCACCCTGTTGCTGATGGCACTGGCTATAGCCTATACCATGCTGGGGATGAGTTCGCCTCATGCATTCCCCATTTTAGCAGTAGTAGGACTACTCCTTCTTGAAATCATCGTCTTTACGATTCTTATCCACAAGGCAAAATGAAAAAACTGTTCTTAACCCTAGTTTTAGCCTACATTGGTATTACAACCTCTGCACAGAACATCAGTGGCACATGGAACGGCGAACTTGTTGCCGGTCCTCAGAAGATTCCCTTGGTATTGAACCTTACGGTCGACGGAAAGTGTACCCTTGACAGTCCTCAGCAGGGTGCAAAGGGCATTCCTGCAAACGTTGATTTCCTTTCTGCTGATTCTCTGAAAGTAAGTGTCAGTTCGTTGAATGCATCATACGCAGCCCATTTGGAGAATGGTGAGTTAAAAGGCTTGTTTACCCAAAACGGTTTCAAGTTACCATTGAATCTGAAACCTGGTGAACTCGCGAAAGCGAATCGTCCCCAGACTCCCCAACCACCATATCCATACGAGACAGAAGAGGTGACATTTACCAACGACAAGGCAGGAGCCACACTCGCAGGAACACTCACCATTCCAGCCGATGCCAAATGTGTACTTCTGATGGTGACTGGCAGTGGTGCGCAGAACCGAGATGAAGAGGTATTCGAACATAAGCCATTTGCCGTGATTGCCGATAGATTGGCTCGTGCGGGCATTGCCACCCTACGTTACGACGACAGGGCGACAGGCAAATCTATTGGCGGTATGGATGCCAACGCCACCACTAAAGACTTTGCCGAGGATGCTGTGGCGGGTATCGAGTGGCTCCGTACATCCAAACGATTCAAGAAGGTGGGCATCCTGGGGCATAGCGAAGGTGGCTCGATTGCCTTTATGTTGGGCGCACAGAAGAAAGTTGATTTCATTGTCTCACTGGCAGGCCCTGGTGTGAAAGGTGACACTTTGTTGGCTGCACAAAACAACCGTATTCTGAGCCTGAATGGACAGCCTGCCACAGTGACGGTAGAAAAGTATCGTCAGACCATTGTATCCTTGCATAATCCCTGGATACAATGGTTCATTGACCACGACCCATCTGACGATATCCGCCAGACACATTGCCCCGTCTTCGCCCTCAATGGCGACCGCGACTGTCAGGTCATTTCCTCACTGAACCTCCCTGCCATCAAACGGCTGTTACCTGCATCGGAAAAGAATCTCATCAAGGAATATCCGTCACTGAATCATCTGTTCCAGCATAGCACCACTGGCCTCCCCACAGAATACGGCACGATTGAAGAGACATTTTCAGAAGAAGCCATCAACGACATCATTGCGTGGGTGAAACATCTCTATTTGTAACTATTTAGCGGTAGAGGGTGACGGTGCCGCCGTCACTCTGACAGTATTTCCGTAGCAATTCTTGAATGAAGTGGGCATTGTCCGTCACACGTGCCTCATTGCCGTCGTAGCCGTTGATGAGTACCACAAGGTGGGTGGTACTCAGCGTCATCTTCGTCCGCTCATGGTCGCTGGTGGGGGTGCCTACGCCGCCCTCCGCATCACGATAGACGGGCAGTCCCGCGATGTTGATGATCCCCCTGCCGATACCCTCGTAGGGCTCCCCCTCGCGCCCGACGCCCAGTGTCAGTGTGTCACCCACGAACTTATCTGCGTCGAAGCCGCCGATACTGTATCCGAAGGCGATGGAGGCGAGGTTCACAAGGTCCACGAGGGTGTCGATCTGATAGAGTTCTTTGCCTTGCAACATCCGTCGGATCAGTTGTTCGCTGGCAGGGCGGTAGCGCGACGGATCCTTGCCGCAGGCCTTGTAAACATTGCGTGTGGCGGCGATGCCGGGCAGTTGCTTCAGCGATTCCGTCGTGAGTTCGCTGCGGAACCGCTCTTCCAGGGCGTGAATCTCATCCCATAGTTCGGCGCAGTAGAGGGTATTTACCACCTGTGCCTCGACGGCGGCCCCCACGAAGGTGGGGCATACGCTCTCAATCTCCTGTGATACGATGATGTTCATACTGCGGTTATTTTATCTGCACAGGATCAGGCCGCCGTTGGGCTGTATGGTCACCTTCGCCTTGCCTTTCTTGTCGATCTTCAGTGTGGTGAGCGTCGGCTCGCCACTTTTTTTGTCGTCTATGTAGCATTTAAGCGTCTCACCAGTTGCGAACATCGGCAGGTCGAGGGTCAGTGTCAGGGGCTCTTTCCCCGCAGAGAGGCCGGCGACGTACCATTGTCCGTTGGTAGCCTTGCGGGCGAGGACGACATACTTGCCGGGATAGCCGTCGATGAAGCACGTCTCCTCCCAGGTCGTCGGTAGTGTCTTCAGGAAGTCCATCTCAAACTGTGGCAGTTCCGTGAGGTTGTTCGGCTGCATGGCCACGCACTGCACGGAGGTCTGCATGATGAGTCCCGATGCCATCTCGAAGATGTCGGTGGTGTGGCGCGGGTGGCGGCTCTTGTTGTCGGGTGAGAGATACTTGTTCATGATGATACCGCCCCAGTCCATCGAGGCTGTGGCATTGCGGCAGAAGGGATGCAGCGTCAGGTCGAATGGCTGCTTGATGGCGGCACCCTCGTTGAAGAACACGTTCTCCGAGGCGAGCACAGCCTCCGAGGCCACGAAGTTGGGGTACATCCGCTCCCAACCACGTGGGATGGTGCATCCGTGGAACACCACTTGCAGCCCATAGCGGTTGGCATCGCTGAGGATGTCCTCGTAGAGTCGCATCACCTCCTGCTTGTCGCCGCCGAAGAAGTCCACCTTGATGCCCTTGATGCCGATCGACTGCATCCACTTCATCTCCCGTTCACGGGCGATGGCGGTGTTCATGCAGTCCTGTGGTCCCTGCGGTGCATCGTTGGCGTAGCCGTTGCTGTTGTACCATAACAGCAGGTGTACGCCCTTCGACTGCGCGTACTTCGAGAGTTCCGCGATGCGGTCGCGCCCGATCTGCGTGTCCCACCAGTTGTCAACGAGACAGTACTCGAATCCCATGGCCGAGGCCAGGTCGATAAACTTCACCTGGTCGTCGTAGTTGATGCTCTTGTCCTGCCAGATCAGCCAACTCCACGTGTAGCGTCCGGGCTTGTAGTCGGTCGATGCTTCATAGCGCGGCTCCACCAGGTCGTAACTGATGGTGGTCTCCACGATGGGCTTGAGTGTTGTGCCGAGGGTGATGGTGCGCCAGGGTGTCTCGCCCGGCAGGGGGATGGCGGCGAAGTCGGAGCCAAAGCCGTTGTTCTCGCCCGCGTCGGGATAGGCCACGGTGTAGCCCGTGCCCGCCTGATAGTCGGAGAGGTGACTGCCGCAGTAGTTCGAGCCCACACCCGTCTCGGCGACGAGTGCCCAGCCGTTGGGCAGGTGGAAGAGGGCAGGGAAGATATACCCGTGCCCGTACTGCGAGGCAGCGGCCATGGGTGCATCGGCAGAATAGCCTTCTTCATACGAGGGCTTTGTCTGCTCCCAGCCGGTCTCTGGGCCGATCTGCGGCGAGATGAAGGTGGTGGTGCCGTCGGGGAAGTTGAAACTGCTCAGTTCGCTCAGGATCCTGGCGCGCTTCATCTCCCTGCGGCCTATCTTCTGGGCTGGGATGGTGTATCGGAAGGCGATGTCGTTGTTGCTCACCTGAAAGGTGACGCTCATCTCAACTTTGTCCTTGTTCTCGTAGGTGAGCGTCAAGGCGTTGGCCTGGTAGTCTGACTTCGATGCCTTGGTGCCGCGCATCGTGTATTGCTTGCTGACGGGCTCCACGGGGATGTGGCTCGTCCACTTCAGGTCGCGCGTCAGGTCGCCGATGCTTGTCTTCAGTCCGAGGGCCGAGCGTTCTAGCATCTTCTGCCCGTCGAGCGTGGCTTCGTAGAACAGTCGGCCGTTGTCGCAAAGCACGGTCACTTGGAGGCGACCGTCGGGCGATGCCACTTCATGTTTAATAGTCACTTGCAGGTCTTGCGACTCCGCCATCTCCGTAGCCGCCAGTGCGGGGCTTGTCATCATGCAGCACAGTGCGGCTGCCAGTGTCATCAGTTTCTTCATTATATGAAATCTTATTATTCAAGGAGGATGTTCGCCAAGCCTACGATGTCGGCAATGTTGATAATGCCGTCGAGGTTGACGTCGGCATTCGCCTTGCTGAAGCCGTCGGGCTGATTGCCCATGATGTAGTTCGTCATGGCCACGATATCGGCAGCGTTTACCTGGCCGTTACCATCGGCATCAACATTGCGAAAAGGGTAAAAAGTTTCTGTTTCATTGTCATGATCATATTTATGAGTTCAATATTTGGGTACAAAGATAGCAATTATATTTGAAAGTTGTACTATTTTTATCTTGTTTTTATTTGTTAGTTCGGATTTTATAGTTATCTTTGCACCAAAATGATACAATTATGACTCACCTGACAGACGAAGAACATAAGAAGCAGATGGCCGACATGAAGGCTTTCGACGAACAGATGCCCTGCATTGGTATTTTCTGGTATGACCCTGATGACCACTCTTTTTTCGGCGTTCGTAAAAAGGAAATCACACCGAAGATGGTTGAGGAAGCAGCCGAAAAAGGGCTTCCCTTTATCAACTATCCTCAATTGCATAGGCAGGTATGGACGAAAGAGTATTTCAAGGCTCAGGCCAAACACGAGGACACGAAGTTTAAAGGTGACTACACACAAGTACCAAGAGGACGTGTGGCTTGGAACATCGACAAGTTCATCGTCCTTGTAGGCCACTGGGCAGAGCCTATTCTTGATGAACTCACGACCCTGATAGAAGAGGAATTCTCACTGCCGTACTTCGAGTTTGTCTATGACGAGCACTGGGATCTTGGTCATGGCTGGTCGGGAGATATGTAATCATGGGGTCGTAGTCATGGGGACGTAGTCATGGGGACAGGCACCTGGGGCATGCTGGATAAATTCAAATTCTACCAGAAAAATTTGGAAGTATGAATAAAAAGGCTTATCTTTGCGCCTGATATTGGTATTGTTGAACTTAAACGCTATTTACTATGCCACGCACAGCAAGAGACCAAAGTGCCACAGGAATCTATCATGTTATGATTCGCGGCATCAATCGTCAGGACATCTTTGAAGCCCCGGAGGAATCCGTTTTGTGGCAGTATAGCGATGGAGGGCAGACAAGATATGATAGCAAGCATTAGATAATATAAGAGAAGATATGAAAGAACTGTATTTTTTTGATGAGACATTCTACTGGGGCCGCTCCGGCAGGCGGGCCACGGTGATAGAGGCTGAATGTGAACTGACGCAGAGCGTGCGGCCAGATGAACTGCGGGCGGCGGTGGTGAGCGCCCTGAGGGTACACCGCAACTTTAGGGCACGCCCCGTCATCGTG
>JAFWTK010000056.1 GCA_017518935.1 Prevotella sp. | reverse complement strand
TCTCCTTACGGCGGTAATGGTATGAGTTTTGCCGGTGCTGACGGACGTACAGCCAACTTCACGGTCGACGGTGCTAACTTCAACAACAACTTCGGTCTGAGTTCCAACCTTCCTGGTGGCGGAAACCCGATTTCTATCGATGCCATCGAGGAAATGCAGGTGGTGGTCTCTCCGTTTGATGTTCGTCAGACCAACTTCATCGGTGGTGGTGTGAACGCCATCACGAAGTCTGGTACGAACACTTTCAAGGGTACCGCCTATATGTATCACCAGAACGAAAACCTGCGTGGTGATGCTGTGGAGCGTGAGACGATCAATGGTGCTCGTGAGAAGGATTCTAAGACCACATGGGGTATGACCCTTGGTGGCCCGATTATCAAGGACAAACTCTTCTTCTTCGTCAATGCAGAAATGGTGAAGACCCCGACGGTTGTTAACCGCTGGCAGGGTGCTGATGCCGATAATCCGGCTGATCCTGAGAACTATATCTCACGTACCACGAAGGCCGACCTTCAGGCTGTGTCAGACTATGTGGCTAGCAAATATGGTTATGATACAGGTTCTTATACCAGTTTCCCTGCTGACGAGAGCAATTACAAGATTCTGGCCCGTATTGACTGGAATATTACTGACAAACATCATTTGGCCCTGCGCTACAACTATACGAAGAATACCGCATGGAACGCACCCAACAAGTCTTCTATGGACGGTGGTGCCCGTATGGCCGACGAACGTATGTCAAAGTCTTCGATGTCGTTCGCTAACACCATGTACTCACAGGATAACATTGTGCACTCGTTCACTTTCGACTTGAACAGCCGCTTTACTGACAAACTTTCGAACCAGTTGCTGGCTACCTATTCGAAACTCGACGATATCCGTGACTCTAAGTCATCTCCATTCCCCCATATCGATATCACGAAGGACGATAACAACTATATGGCCCTCGGTTATGAGTTGTTTACCTGGAACAATGCTGTTCACAATACCATTTGGAACATCAAGGACGATGTGACTTACTATTTGGAGAAGCACAAGATTACTGCCGGTATCAGTTATGAGTATCAGATGGCAGACAATATGTATATGCGTAATGGTACGGGTTACTATCGTTTCAATGCTACCGATGCCATGTGGGAGAACGGCGTATTGAATCCAGCATTGCTTTTCAACAGCGATCCTGAGATTGTGTGTCTTACTTACGGTTACGATGGTAAGGAAGATCCTGCTGCCCGTGTGCAGTTCAATAAACTCGGTGTCTACTTGCAGGATGACTGGAATATCCTCGATAACTTTAAGTTGACCTACGGCTTGCGTCTTGACGGACTGTTCTTCAATAATGGTGATTTGATGACTAACAAGGCCATCTATGACCTCGACTACAATGGAGAGCATATTGATACAGGCACTTGGCCCAGTTCCAAATTGACTGTCTCTCCGCGTCTTGGCTTTACATGGGATGTCTTCGGTGACAAGTCGCTGAAGGTACGTGGAGGTACAGGTCTCTTCTCTGGTCGTCTGCCACTTGTGTTCTTCACCAATATGCCTACCAACTCGAACATGGTTCAGTATAAGGGAATGTGGAATGCTACAGGTAAGAGTGGTGCCATGAAGACCGATATGAGTCAGTTTGCTGGCAACATTATGACAGGTAACACCCTGCGTGACTATATCATCAGCCATAACCTCGGCCCCGAGACCATCAAGCCCGAGGATGGTATCGCCGGTTCTACCATCAATGCTGTGAACCCCGACTTCAAGATGCCGCAGGTATGGAAGTCTTCTATCGCTGTCGACTATCAGATTCCGACATCTTTCCCCTTCACGGCAACTGTTGAGGCCATCTTCAACAAGACCATCAATGCTGTTTGTATCTCCGACTGGAGCATCAAGGACGTAGGTGGCTTTGCCCGTCTGAACGGTGCCGATAACCGTGCCCTCTATCAGGACTTTAAATATACTGATGCCAACGGCAAGGCTCTGCCTAATGCCTTCGTGCTCGACAATACCTCGAAGGGCTATGGTTGGACGTTCAACGCCACCCTCAATGCACAGCCTGCTGAGTGGATCAGCCTGATGGCGGCCTATACCCACACTGTCAGCAAGGAGAAGACCGGTATGCCAGGTAGCGATGCTTCGTCAGCATTCACCTATATTCCCTGCGCACAGGGGCCGAACAATGTGGGTCTGCACAACTCTCAGTATGTGACGCCCGATCGTATCGTGGCCAGTGCTACTGTTCACGACAAGAGCGGTAACCACTATAGCCTGATTTACGAGACCTGGCGCGGTAGTTTTAATACCTCTTACCTCGTGAGCAATGATATGAATGGTGATGGTTACCAATATGATGTTGTTTATGTGCCTACAGACCAAGAGGTTGCCAACCGTGAATTCCGCTTCGTTAGCGATGATGATCGCGACCGCTTCATGGATTTCGTTCACAACGACGACTACCTGAGCGACTGTCAGGGTAAATATACTGAGGCTTACAGTGTTTATTCTCCTTGGGTACATCGTATCGACTTCAGTTACAAGCATGACTTCACTGTGAATTTCGGCAAGACCAAACATGCCTTGCAGTTGAGCCTTGATGTGAAGAACGTGCTCAATCTGTTCAGTTCCAGTTGGGGCGTATCCAAGATTGCCAACCTCGACTACAGCACTGCTCCGAGCAGTGGTGTCCAGTACTCTCGCATCCTGAAGTATGAGGGTGTCGATGCTGATGGCTATGCCACCTTCTCTAC
>JAFWTK010000055.1 GCA_017518935.1 Prevotella sp. | reverse complement strand
GTGGAGGATATTCAGCAGATTGGCTCTGCGTATGTCAGTGAAGTGCATATCGTATCGGTGGATAATGAGTGTAAGGAACTGCTGGTAAAGGTGAAAAGGTGGAAAAGTGAAAATGTGAAGAATTACAAGGTCGTCTGTGTTAATCTGCAGCATGACCACACCCGTGAAGTTTTTGAATTCGAAAAACCTTCTTCTCTTCTCCCTTCTTCTTTCACCTTTTCACCCTTTCACGTTTTCACCTTTCTCTTCGAGCCTAATGCCTCCATTATGAAGGCGGGGTGCTTTGAACTGCTGGCACAGCGGTTTGGGACAAAGCAACTTGACGCTAATAGTCATTTGTTTGTATCGGATACGGATATTCCTGATTTCCCTGGTCGTCGTTTCATCATAGAAAAGACGACCTCGATGAATAAACGCGAATTGAAGGCTGTTCTTGAAGGTGTTACAAGTGCCAATATCACGGTACGCAATTTCCCCATGTCCGTTGCGGAACTCCGCAAAAAACTGAGACTCAAGGATGGTGGCGACAAGTTTATCTTTGCCACAACGGTTGCTAATGAGGGGCATAAATTGTTCATTTGCCATAAAATGCGGTAACTTTAACCACTTTTCACTTTTCACTTTTTGCATCTTCGCTTCTTTTTTGTATTTTTGCAACGAATTAAGGCTTAAACGACAAAATTATGCCATCAGTAGTTATTAAGAAGGTTACGGACAAGAAAGGGCTGACTGCCTTTATTGATTTTCATTACGACTTGTATGAGGGCAATCAGTACGATGCGCCTAACTTGTTTACTGACGATATGCACACCTTGCGCAAGGATAAGAATGCCGCCTTTGAATTCTGTGAGGCGGAATATTTCCTAGCATATAAGGATGGTAAGGTCTCAGGGCGTATTGCCGGTATCATCAACCGCCGTGCCAATGAGAAGTGGAACCGTAAGAGCGTTCGCTTTGGATGGGTCGATTTTATCGATGATATCGAGGTGAGTCGGGCCTTGTTCGATGCAGTGGAAGAGTGGGGCCGCTCGAAGGGTATGACTGAGATCGTGGGCCCCTTGGGCTTTACGGATATGGACCCCGAAGGGATGCTGGTAGAAGGCTTCGACCAGATGGGTACGATGGCCACCATCTATAATTACTCTTATTACCCCAAGCACTTGGAACAACTTGGTGGCTGGGAGAAGGACAACGACTACGTAGAGTTCAAACTCATCGTACCGAAGGATGGTATGCCTGAGAAATACAAGAAGATTGCAGAACTGGTGATGAAGCGTTATAACCTGCACCCAACGCACCCCAAGCGCAGTCAGGTGTTCGGCAAGGAACAGATTGGCCGTAAGGTGCTCGATGTGGTCAATAAGACCTTCAGCAACCTCTATGGCTACTCACAGATGACTGAGGCGCAGATCGATGAATACCTGAAGATGTACTTCCCCATGCTCGATATGAACCTGCTCTGTCTCATCGAGGACTGGAACACGCCCGACCATGATATTGTCGGCATAGGCATCTCCATCGCCTCGATGACGCGCGCCTTGCAAAAGTGTCGTCGGGGCCGTCTTTTTCCTTTCGGTTGGTGGCACTGTATCAGGGCCCTGAAGTTCCATAAGGCAGAGTGTGTCGATCTGATGCTGGTAGGCATCCTGCCCGAATATCAACAGAAGGGTGCCAATGCTCTGTTGTTCTACGACCTTATCCCCTGGTATCAGAAATATGGTTTCAAATGGGGCGAGACCAACGTAGAATTGGAGACCAACGAGAAAGTGCAGTCGCAGTGGCAGTACCTTGAACACACACAACATAAACGCAGAAGATGTTTCAGAAAGAATCTATGAACGAAGAAATAAACCTATCCCCTCAGGAACAAGTACAGTATGATGACGAGAATATCCGTCATCTGAGTGATATGGAGCATGTGCGTACCCGTCCGGGTATGTATATCGGACGTTTGGGTGATGGCTCCTTACCAGAAGATGGTATCTATGTGCTGTTGAAAGAGGTCATCGACAACTCCATTGACGAATTCAAGATGAAGGCAGGCGACCGTATTGAGGTAACCATCGAGGATAACCTGCGTGTTTCTGTCCGCGACTATGGACGCGGCATCCCGCAAGGAAAGATGATAGAAGCCGTCTCCGTACTGAATACCGGTGGTAAATACGACTCGAAAGCATTTAAGAAATCGGTAGGCCTGAACGGTGTCGGCGTGAAGGCTGTCAATGCCCTGAGCAATCATTTCGAGGTACGCAGTTACCGCGACGGCATGATGCGTAGAGCTACTTTTGAGAAAGGAGAGATGACCAGCGACAAGACTGAGAAGACACAAGACGAGAACGGTACCTATATCTTCTTTGAGCCAGATGATACACTCTTCCTGAACTACAAGTTCCAGGACGACATCGTGGAGAACATGCTCCGCAACTACACCTACCTGAACACAGGACTTGCCATCATGTATAACGGGCGCCGCATCCTCTCCCGCCACGGATTGGAGGATTTGCTCAACGACCGGATGACGAATGATGGTCTTTATCCCATCATACATCTCAAAGGCGAGGACATCGAGATTGCTTTTACCCACGCCAACCAGTATGGCGAGGAATACTATTCTTTCGTCAATGGTCAGCATACCACGCAGGGTGGTACGCACCAAAGTGCTTTCAAAGAACATATTGCCCGTACCATCAAGGACTTCTACGGCAAATATGAGTATGGCGACATCAGGACGGGTATTGTTGCCGCTATTGCCATCAACGTTGAGGAACCAATGTTCGAGAGTCAGACGAAAATCAAACTCGGCTCGTTGACGATGGCTCCTGACGGGGTGAGCATTAATAAATATGTGGGTGACTTCATCAAACAGGAAGTGGACAATTATCTGCATATCCATGCCGATGTGGCAGAGGTTTTGGAAAATAAGATCAAGGAGAGTGGACGGGAGCGTAAGGCAATGGCGGGTGTCACCAAACTGGCTCGTGAACGCGCCAAGAAGGCCAATCTCCATAACCGCAAACTCCGTGATTGTCGTATCCATTTTTCCGATGTCAAGGATGAGCGGAAGGAAGAGTCGAGCATTTTTATTACCGAGGGTGACTCTGCCAGCGGTAGCATTACGAAGAGTCGAGACGTAAACACACAGGCCGTCTTCTCGCTGCGAGGAAAGCCACTCAATTGTTTTGGTCTTACGAAAAAGGTGGTCTATGAAAATGAGGAGTTCAACCTCTTGCAGGCAGCCCTTGATATTGAGGATGGTCTCGATACGCTAAGATATAATAAGGTCATCGTGGCGACCGATGCCGATGTCGACGGTATGCATATCCGTCTGCTCATCATCACCTTCTTCCTCCAGTTCTTCCCCGAACTCATCAAGAAGGGTCATGTATATGTATTGCAGACACCCCTATTCCGAGTGCGTAACCGTCGTACGAAGATCAAGAACAAACAGGTCATTGCGCAGGCAGATGCCAAGGGTGACAAGAAAGGCGACTTCATCACCCGCTATTGTTACAGTGAGGAGGAACGCCTGAAAGCCATCGGCGAACTGGGTCCCGATCCTGAGATTACCCGATTCAAGGGTCTGGGTGAGATTTCCCCTGAGGAATTTGCCGGTTTCATCGGTCCTGACATCCGTTTGGAGCAGGTCACCCTCCACAAGAATGACCAAGTACAGAAACTTTTGGAATATTATATGGGTAAGAACACGATGGAGCGCCAGAACTTCATCATCGACAACCTCGTCATCGAGGAAGACCGCCCCGAAGAAGACATATACGAATAATTAGGAATTAGTAATTAAAATTATGATTATCAGGATAAACTGGAAGTCGCTGATAAGCGTCATGGTATTCGCAGTCATCTTTTCACCGTTACAGGCTCAGTTCAGAATAAACAATCGTGATGACTCTCCGCTACGTAAGTTACAGTATGCCGAGATGTGCATCAACAACCTCTATGTCGACAGTGTCGATGAACAGAAACTTGTTGAGGATGCCATACGTGGTATGCTCGACAAACTCGATCCCCATTCCAGTTACTCTACCCCCAAGGAGGTGAAGGAACTCAACGAGCCACTCAATGGCAACTTCGAGGGTATCGGCGTGCAATTCAATATGATGCAAGACACCCTGATGGTCATCCAGCCTGTCACCAATGGCCCCTCGGAGAAGGTGGGTATCATTGCCGGCGACCGTATTGTGTCTGTCAACGATACTGCCATTGCAGGTGTGAATATGTCGAAGGAGGATATTATGAAGCGCCTACGTGGTCCGAAGGGAACGAAGGTGAACCTCGGTGTCATCCGTTCAGGTATCAAAGACCGCCTCAACTTCACCGTCGTTCGTGATAAGATTCCCATGCGTTCAGTCGATGCCACTTATATGATCCGCCCAGGCATCGGCTATATCCGTATTGGCAATTTCGGGGCGCAGACTCACGATGAGTTCAGGGAGAGTTTGGATAAGTTGCAGGCTCAGGGTATGAAGGACCTGATCCTCGACTTGCAGGAGAATGGCGGTGGCTATTTGAAGGCTGCCGTCGACATCGCCGATGAATTCCTGCAACAAGGCGATATGATTGTCTATACCGAGGGGCGTACCGTCCAGCGAAATGAATATAAAGCCCATGACGGCGGAAAGTTTGTGACAGGAAGAGTCGTCGTGCTCGTCGATAGCTATACGGCGTCAGCAGCAGAGATTGTCACAGGTGCCATCCAGGATCAGGACCGTGGTCTTGTGGTGGGGCGCCGTACCTTCGGCAAGGGACTCGTCCAGCGTCCCATCGACATGCCCGACGGCTCGATGATCCGTCTCACCGTCGCCCATTACTATACCCCCTCGGGCCGTTGCATCCAGAAACCCTATACCAAGGGCGATAAGCAGGACTATGCGATGGATATGGTGAACCGCCTGAAGAGCGGCGAACTGACCAATGCCGATAGCATCCATTTTGCCGATAGCCTTAAGTTTGAGACTCTCCGTGAGCACCGTACCGTCTATGGCGGAGGTGGTATCATGCCCGACTACTACGTGCCCCTTGACACCACGATTTATACCCGATTCCATCGGGAACTGGCGGCCAAGTCGATTGTTATCCAGTCCAACCTTCGCTATGTCGACAACCACCGTAAGGAACTGAAAAAGCGCTGGCAGTCGTTCGACGATTACAAGCAGCACTTTGAGGTGCCGCAGAGTCTCGTCGATGAGATCATCGCCGAGGGCAAGAAGCAGAAGGTAGAACCGAAGGACGAGGCTGAACTGGAAAAGACGTTGCCCTATCTCCGTCTGCAATTGAAGGCCCTCATCGCCCGCGACATCTGGGACATGAGCGAATACTTCTCTGTCTTCAACGAACGGAGCGAGATCGTCCAAAAGGCCTTGGAGGTCATCCGACAGTGAGCAATAATAAAAACCAACGATAATGAATAGGCCATTCAGACAACTGATGCTGCTGGCTCTGCTGTCAGCCATCGCTCTGCTGCTGCCTACGGCATGCGACCAGAACGACAACCCCGTACAAATCCTGACACCCGCCAATGTCGCTGGTACATGGTGGAATACCTCAAACGGAAGCGAACCCCTTCCCATTGTCTTCCCAGGCTCGGAAGATATCGCTTACACAAAGGTGGGTCAGGCACTCGTGCTCAACAACGACGGTACGGGCTGTGCTGCCACCTTCTTCTTCAACGGCAACGACGAAGAGGCCGTCTATGCCTATGGCGGGAAAGATGTGGCCCCGTTGACCTTCTCTATTGCACAGGATGGCGAGATCACCCTGACCTTTGACGGCGATACACCTTATGCCGACATCTTCAGGTCGCTACAGGTCCGTTACACCGATGGCCAGATAGTCTGTCAGAACGGCGACGAGGCAAAGCCATTTCATTTGGATTCCTCGAAAAGTCCGTACATCGTCTATTGGCTGGCCCCGAAGTTCACGGACTGCGGTTTCGCCGACATCGCCGATGTCTTCGATGAACTGAAAGCCGACGAGACGGTGGTGTTCCTGCTCCGCCACGGCGAGCGTGGCGAGGACTATTCCCCCGCAGGACTGCTCACCGAGAACGGAAAGTTACAGGCGCAGTTGGTCGGAAGAAAGATCCGGAACGGCGAACAGGCTTTCTATGCGCACTCCGACTATGACCGCACGAAGCAGAGTTGCGAGAACGTGGCCAAAGGTCGCGGCGACGCATTCATCCACGAGGAGTGGGACATCCTCAACGGCGAATACTTCATGTATGACCCGGATATGCTCAAGGAGAGCGGTAATTACAACTGGCAGGCCGTATCGCAGTGGGCCTACGAGGGCCTTTACGAAGACATCGGCTTTTACAACCTCGACCAGCGCAGTGAAGAATGGTTGAACAGTCTGCGCGAGAAGTTGCCCATGATGAAGCGCATCAATGTGCTCGTGTCGCACGACTATACCGTGTCAGCCCTGACCATCTACGTCTCGCAGCGCCAGATTGACCTGCATTACTGGATCAACTGCAAGTGGATCCACTACCTGGCCGGTATCGCCATCATCATCGACACTGAGGGCAAGATGCGCTTCCGCACCGTCCGCGGCCTTGACACGGGCTACCAAATCAAATAGTGGCACACAACGGTGCCTCTGACCCCTTCTTGTGTACTTGACTTCACCTCCGATAAGGTAACCGGGAGGTAACCGGGAGGTAGTCGGGAGGTACCTAAAGTTACCTCAAGGTTTGCCCATGGATCTCTCATGGACTTCTCATGGACTTCTCATAGACATCTCATAGACCTCTCTATACTTCCTCTATCCCCTTAGGCATAGAGCATCCTATGACCATCGCACCACTATTGTGATGAAGGCCATTGACGAGGCTGGTTTGAGTAAGGAGCGTTTCGTCAAGGGAGCGACCAGCATCCTCATCGTGGAGGATGTGGTGGCTGTGGTACTGATGGTATTGCTCTCCAGTATAGCCATCCGCCATCAGTTCGAGGGTGCTGAGTTGGTCAGCAAGGTATTCGATCTGGCCATTACGCTCGCGGCATGGTTCATCTGCGGAATACTGATTATCCCGACACTGATACGCATATTGAAAAAACATTTGAATGACGAGACGCTGATCATCCTCGCCCTGGGTCTGTGCCTGGGTATGGCGCTGACGGCTGAGGAAGCAGGGTTCAGCAGCGCACTCGGTGCTTTCGTGATGGGATCTATCCTTGCCGAGACAATGGAGTCGCATCGTATCGAAAAACTGATGACACCGCTGAAGAATGTCTTTGCTGCTATCTTCTTCATCTCTGTGGGTATGCTCATCAATCCGGCGTCATTGGCGGAATATTGGATCAGCATCCTCTGGGTCAGTCTGGTCATTATCATCGGAATGAACCTGGTTTTACTCCCTCATGGCGAGGGCTCTCTCCTCTGCGGCTTCCATCTGTTCGCGTTCGCCGGGGCCTTTGTCGTTGATGCCGCAGAGGTGCAGAACACCGTGGATAATCACACGGTGCAGTTCCTCGTCGTAGGGGCGTCCGAACTTGTCGGCATTGGTAAAGACGGTATCGAGTGAGATCATCAGGTCGCCGTTGATTACCTTACCGTCGCAATAGTCGAAGGTGATGATGTCGGTATAGTAGTCGTGTCCTAGAAACTGGTTGTTGGTTTCAAGGATCTTGTCGTCGTTGACGAACATATAGGCGATGTCTCCTACTTTCTTTCCATAGGAGGCTGCCACCCGACGGATCCAGTTGCTGGTCTCACGCTTTCCGATATTGGGGAACTTTACCCCTTCCGCTTCATATGTTATCATAACTTTTTACTTTTCACTATTCACTTTTCACTTCCTTTTTGGCAGAAAAGGACTGATGTCGACGCCAAAGTGCTGCAACTCGCGGAGGGCACTCGACGAGACGTTGGACAGTTCCGGCTCGGTATAGAGGAGGATGGTCTCGATACCTCCGATGCGGCGATTGAAATCGGCCTGCCACTGTTCGTATTCGAAGTCGCTCACCGATCTTACACCTTTTATTATAAATAAGGCCCCCTCGGCTTTGGCAAAATCCATCGCCAGTCCGTGATAGGGCTTCACTTCAACACGCTGTTCGTCGGCATAGAGATCCCGAATCACCTGCATCCGTTCCTCTGCCGACGGTATATCGGGCTTATGCACATTGTCGCCTACCACACCGATGACCAGTCTGTCGAACAGCGGCAAGGCACGCCTGACGATGGAATCGTGCCCGATGGTAAAGGGATTGAAACTTCCAACAAATACACCCGTTTTCATCACTATTCACTATTCGTTATTCACTATTCACTAATCAAACAGATTTGGTTCCATAATATTGCCACCGTAGGGATTGCGTCCGAAGTGGTGGTAGGCCAGTTCCGTCACCATACGTCCCCGGGGGGTACGCTTGATGAAGCCCTCCATGATGAGGAAGGGCTCGTAGACCTCCTCAATGGTACCTGCATCCTCACCGACGGCAGTGGCGATGGTAGTGATACCCACAGGCCCTCCCTTGAACTTGTCGATGATAGTAAGCAGAATCTTGTTGTCGATCTCATCGAGTCCGTATTGGTCAATATTCAGTGCCGTCAGTGCCACACGGGTGATCTTCGTATCAATCATGCCGTTGCCCTTCACCTGAGCGAAGTCTCTCACACGGCGTAGCAAGGCATTGGCGATACGGGGCGTACCTCTGCTGCGGCCTGCAATCTCCAGTGCCGCGTCTTCCGTGATGGGTACACCGAGGATGCCAGCCGAACGCTCCACAATCTTCTGCAGCGTCTCTGGGTCGTAGTACTCCAAGTGCATGTTGATCCCAAAACGAGCACGGAGCGGTGCCGTCAATAGTCCGCTGCGGGTGGTGGCACCTACAAGGGTAAAGGGATTCAGGTCTATCTGGATACTCCGGGCGGAGGGGCCTTTGTCAATCATGATGTCGATACGGTAGTCCTCCATAGCCGAATAGAGGTATTCCTCCACGACAGGCGACAGACGGTGGATCTCATCGATGAACAGCACATCGTTCTTTTCCAGTGAGGTGAGGATGCCTGCCAGGTCGCCGGGCTTGTCGAGTACAGGTCCCGAGGTGATCTTGAACCCCACACCAAGTTCGTTGGCGATGATGTTCGAGAGGGTGGTCTTACCCAGTCCAGGAGGCCCGTGCAGCAAGGTGTGGTCGAGTGGCTCGCCACGGTATTTGGCAGCCTCTACGAACACTTGCAGGTTCTCCACCACCTTCTTCTGACCGCTGAAGTCCTTGAAAGTCAGTGGGCGCAAGGCGTTCTCAAACTCCTTTTCGCCTTGTGAGAACCGTTCCTCGCGTATGTCAAAATCTTCGTTCATCATAATCTGCCTGCAAAATTACGAAATATTTTCCAATTATCCATCTTCCATCTTCATATTTTTTTGTACCTTTGCCCCCAAATGAAGATAGGTGAGATAGAATTCGGCTTCAGACCGGTGTTTCTGGCACCGATGGAGGATGTCACGGATATCGGTTTCCGACTGCTCTGCAAGCGGTTCGGTGCCTCGATGGTGTATACGGAGTTCGTCAGTGCCGAAGCCCTGATACGCGATGTGAAATCCACCATCAACAAACTGACCATCAGCGACGAGGAGCGCCCCGTAGGCATCCAGATCTACGGGCGCGATATTGAGGCGATGGTCGAGGCGGCGAAGATCGTGGAACAGGCAGGCCCTGACCTCATCGACCTGAACTTCGGGTGTCCCGTGAAGAAGGTAGCGGGCAAGGGGGCTGGTGCCGGTATGCTGCAAAACATCCCCAAGATGCTGGAAATCACCCGTCAGGTGGTGGATGCCGTGAGACTGCCTGTCACTGTGAAGACCCGCTTAGGCTGGAACCACGAACAACTGATTATCACCGAACTGGCAGAGCAGTTGCAGGACTGCGGTATTCAGGCACTGACCATTCATGGACGTACGCGCTCCCAGATGTACACAGGCTCTGCCGACTGGACCCTCATCGGTGAGGTCAGGCGCAACCCCCGTATCCATATCCCCATCATTGGCAATGGCGATATCACCTCGTCAGAAGAGGCTAAGGCGGCTTTCGAAAACTATGGCGTCGATGCCATCATGATAGGCCGTGCCACCTTTGGCCGCCCCTGGATCTTCAAGGAGGTTCGCGACTATCTGGATCATCCGGCATCATCCGAATCATCCGGCTTCTCCTTCAATCAAAAACTCGACATCCTCGAAGAACTTCTCCGCCTCAATGTCGAGCGCATCGACGAGAAGCGAGGCATCCTCCATACCAGAAGACACCTCGCCGCCACACCTATATTCAAAAGTATTCCTAATTTCCGTCAGACACGTATCGCCATGCTCCGCGCTGAGACGATGCCCGAACTTTTAGGCATCCTCGAAGAGACCCGTCAACTCTTAGGTTAGAACCAGTTCATCAGCGTACGGAGATAGGGGATAAGTTCCCCCGCCATCTTCTCATCCTGATAGATATTGGGATGCCAGTCGTTACCGTAGAACGCCTCCTCACCGATGGGAGCCATATCGAAACGATATACTTCCTTGTCACCGGACTTCTGCGCCTCCGCCGTCACCTCGTCGAGGAGTTGCTTTTGCAGTTTCAGTTCCTCGTTGTAGAGCATCGACCCCGTCAGAAACACGATCTTCGCTCTCTGGTTGTGCTGGCGCACCATTTTCAACAGTCTCTGGTAGTTCTGTTTCAGTAGTTTCGCATCGTAGTTGGGGGTGGACAGGTCGTTGGTACCCAGGTTGATGCAGACCACGTCGGGCTGGTAGCGGTTGAAGTCCCATTTCTCCTTCAAAAAGGTAGCCTCCTGGCGCAGTTCCGGTTTCCAGGCATAGCCCGTATACTCATACTGCACAGGCATGTTCGACTCCGGATTACCGGTCTTCGGTCCGTTGTAGTTGCGATAGGCACCGATGCCGCTGCGTGCCACCACCCAGTGCTGTGCCTCCAAGGCGCGGGCGGTGATGGAGGCGTATGAGAAGTAGTGATTCTCCGTTTCGTATTCGAAGCCCTGGAACTTACTGGCACCCTCATTGCCGTAGCCACAGGTGATGGAATTACCGATGAATTCGATCTTTCTTGTCGGCAGGGCAGGGGCCTCCACGAGGCTGCGGCCCTTGTCGAGTACGAAGCCCCAGAACTCCGGGAAAAACTCATAGCCCTCGATGATATACATCAGACGCACGGTGTGCCGCCCGTCGGGCAGGGCTGTCGCCAGGGTCACCACCGAGTCGCGCTCTCCGCGGAAGGCCACCTTGAAGGGCTCAGCCTGGTCTATCTGTGCCATGAAGTAGCCACTCTTGGGCTTCGCCATCATCCTTAGCGAGGTTCCCTCGAAGGCGGCGATGATCTGAATGCCGGGGAAGTTCCACGCGGGGCGTTCGGGATTGGCAAAACTGATACGTCCTGTATAGTGGATGTACTTGTCGGTAGGACTCACGATGGTTCCTTTTAGGGGGAAAGTCTTGTTGGCGGCGAAACCGCACTGGCAGACGATGGCCAGTAGCGCCAGAATCAGTAACTTTTTCATAAATTTGCTTATTTTTTTCCGTTCTGCGTGCAAAGTTACGAATTTTTTCGTATCTTTGCGCCAAAGAACCATTAATTTTTAGTGTTATGTTAACAGGTATCATTATTTTGGCGTTAATCGTCATTTGTTATTTCATCATGACCCAGCGTTCGCTGGTCAATCTTGATGAGTTGTGTAAGAATGCCCTGAGCCAGATCGAGGTTCAACTCAATTCCCGTTTCGATGCGGTGATTGCCCTCGCCAAGACGGCGGCACAGTATGCCAAGCACGAGTCGGAGACAATCATTCAGGCCGTCCAGGCCCGTGGGGCCAACATGGGCAACGGCAACCTGCCCGCCACACCAGAGAGCATCAATCAGCAGAGCGACCTGCTCACCCAGATGATGGGACGCCTCAACGTGGTCTTTGAGCGTTATCCTGAACTGAAAGCCAGCGACCTCTACAAGGAGGCTCAAGAGGGTATGAAGCAATATGAGGAGAATGTACGCATGTCGCGCATGGTCTACAACGACACTGCTACGAAAATGAACCGTATGGTGCGCCAGTGGCCATCTTCCATCGTTGCCTCCATGCTCCACTTCGACCAGAAGGACTACCTGAAGGTCGACAGCGAGGAAAAGAAACAATACCCCGACCTCGATGAAGCATTTAAAAAGTAAGATGGTTTTGTTGCTGATGCTGCTGGCATCAGCAACAAGTCTCTTTGCAAGACCCACACTCACTCGTCTCGACATCAAGGTGATGCTGAGCCGCAACGGTGATGCCCGCATTACCGAGACACGCCAGATGACCATCGACTCCGAAGGCACCGAGTGCTACATTGGCATAGGCACGCCTGAGGGGAGTGAGATACGAGACCTGACGGTGACCGACGAGACTGGCTACGAGTTTGAAAACATCGGCAGTTGGGACATCGACCGCTCCCGCAGTTGGAAGACCGGCAAGTGCGGCATTGTCATGAAGCACGGCGGCTGTGAACTCTGCTGGGGTCTTGGCGACAGTGGCGAGCGTACCTACATCACCACCTATACCTATACCAACCTCGTCCACGCCCACAGTGACTACGATGCCATCCGCCACGTGTTCCTCGACGAGGGTGTATCCCCCAAGCCCGACGAGGCGCGCCTCACCATCGAATACGACTCCCTGTTCACCGAGGACAACTGCGCCATCTGGGGCTTCCGCTTTGGCGGCGAGATCGCTTTTACCTCGAAAGGCACCATCGAGTCGTGGAACACGGAACCCTTCGGTCGCAGCGGGGCCATGTATATCATGGTGCGCTTCAACAAAGGCCTGTTCGAACCCACCATACAGGAGTCCGAGACCTTCGAACAGAAGCGGGAACAGGCTTTCGAGGGCAGTGACTACTATTACACAGATGACGGCTACGGTGGCGGTTCTTCGATCGAGGATCTCTTTTTCGGTATCCTCTTCTTCCTCGGCATGTTCGTCCTACCCATCGTGGGCGGCATCTGGTACTTCGTCTATGTCTGGCGTGCCCGTAAGAAAGTCAACAAGAATCTGCTCTGGTACCGCGACATCCCGCTGAAAGGCAACCTCCAGGCCGCCAATGACATGCTCAATGCCTACAAGTATTTCGGAGCCGACTACAACAACCTCCTCTCCGCCTGTATCCTGAAACTCATCAACATGGGTGCCATCAGCATCGAGTCGCGCCTCAACGCCAAGGGCAAGACGGAGCAGAACTTCGTCATCCACGACCTGCAGGACACTGGCAACCAACCCATGCTGTTGCGCAAGGTACACAACATCTTCAAACTGGCAGCCGGCAGCGACACCATCCTCGAACCCAAGGAATTGAAGACTTTCATGCATAACACCAAGAATGAGAGCATCACCGACTCGTTCATCAGCACCCTCCACACCAAGACGGGCATCTCCGCCTATAAGGACCGCCTCGACGAGGTGCGTCAGGTGTTCGGATTAAAAAAGTTCCTCAAGGAGTTTACCCTGCTCGACGAGCGCGGTGTGAATGAGGTCAAGTTGTGGAAGGACTATATGATCTACGCCACTCTCTTCGGCATTGCCGACCAGGTGATAGCAGATATGAAGAAGATTAACCCCGAGTACTTCAATATGGATCAGGTGGCCAACCAGATGGCCAACGATATGACACTGCCGATGATCCGTTCCACCCTGTTGAACAGCACCTCCCGCGCCGTAGCCAACAAGGCAGCGCGCGAGGCGCAGGCTCACCGCATCTCGGGTCGTGGCGGCCAAACCTCCTGGGGAGGCGGTGGCGGCGGCTTCTCCGGCGGTGGCTTCGGCGGCGGTGTCCGGTAAGTGGGGTTACAGATAGGGTGCGAAGGCGCGGTCGTAGTCCTCGCTTTCCGCCAGTCGTCCGTTCACGATGCATACCAATTCGGCATGCGCCCTGAAACAGAGTTTATCATCTTCCACCCGACAGATGTCGTGGTGGAAGATGTATTTCACACCCTCCTTGGTCAGTCCGAGTCGAGACACGAACTCATCGTCGGGTTTCAGGGGTGTCTTAAACTGCATCTGCATGCGTGCCAACACGGCATCCACGCCTTTGGCGTGCATTTCGGCAAAACTCAAGCCGCACTGTTGCAGGAACAGGTGCCTTGTATGCTCACAATAGTGCAGGTAGTTGGCATTGTTCACGATACCCTCTATGTCGCACTCATAGTCGCGAACCTGCATCCGCGTCTCAAAAATAAACTTTGTTCTCATAACTGGTTGCAAAGTTAGTGCAAGTTGAGCGAAAAACCAAAAGTTTTTGAAAAATGTTACATCAACAGGTGATACATGCCGCCGGCGAGAGGTCTGACCACCCCTTTCATCTCCAATTGGAAGAGGAGGGCGGTAAGCGGTCCAATGGCGATGCCTGACTTCACGCTGAGGATGTTGAGTTGCAGGTCGTTGGTCTGCTGCAACAGACTGACCACTTTTTGTTCCTCTGGCGAGAGGTCTGGGAATAGATTTCGCTCGATTCCATCGGTAAAAGCCCGCTGTCGTTGCGCTTCTTCCTGCCACCCCATCGCCTTTACAAAGTCATTGGCATTGGAGATCAGCCCTGCCCCGTTGTCGCGTATCAAGTTGTTACATCCCTCAGAATAAGGCATACTGACGGCACCAGGAAAGGCAAAGACGCTACGGTCGTAACTCTGGGCAATCTCTGCCGTAATCAGCCCTCCCCCCTTAGCCGCACTTTCTATGACGATACAACTGTCCGACATACCCGCCACGATACGGTTGCGCCGCACAAAGTTGGCCTTGTCAGCATTTGTCTGCGTCATAAATTCTGTTAGCAGTCCACCGTGATTGAGCATCTGGGCGGCTGTTTCCTTGTGGCGATAGGGGTAAATCTGGTCCAGTCCATGTGCCAGCACGCCTACTGTCGGATAACCGTTTGCCAGTGCCTCACGATGCGCATGTATATCCACGCCGTACGCCAGTCCACTGACAATCAGCACTTGCGGGCACAGTTGGCGCAGGTCTCTGACAAAGCAACGTATCAGGTCTTGTCCGTAGGTCGTCATCTGCCGCGTACCTACGATGCAGACTATCTTGGCCTGGTTCAGGTCAGCATTACCTTTATAATATAATACAATGGGGGCATCGATACACTCAAGGAGTCGTTGGGGATAGTCATCGTCGTTGGGTGTCACCCCCCGGATACCGTGCTCCTGCATGTATTGGATTTCCAATTCTGCCCGTTTCATCGGCTCATCCCAGTCTTTCAGGGCTTCTATCAGACGGGGGGAACCATCCCTCACGACCTCCCCGATATCCATCCGATGCTCATAAATCTTCTGGGCACTACCCACTGCCCTATACAGTTCCAGCGCCTGCTGGAAGTTGAAGTTCGTCAGGCGCGTGAGCGCCATCGCATAAAATAATTCCTGTTCGTTCATCACTTCTTCACTTTTTACTCCTTCACTTTTCACTCCTCCTAAGGTATTCGTATCCAAAGCGGCAGCGCAGACATTCGCGCTTGTCGCAGTATTCCTTCTTCAACTGGATGAGGGCCTGTGAATCGCCCGCCGTCTGCACGGGAAGCCCCACCTGTTGCCACATCCGGATGATGTAGTTGTTCTCCGTCTTCAACTGCTCCAAGAAGTCGAAGGCCCTGTCGCAGAGCACCTCTTTGCCCCGATGGCGTCCTACGGCGAAAAGCATGGGGATGGCCGTATTGATCATCAACAGGTTGAGCGAACCGTAGGAGAGGTGCTTTTCGTTCTTGCTACTGGTGGAGCCGAAGGTGTAGTGCGTCTCCCAGTAGGGAGTCACGTGCGAACTCAGCACCGCCTTCAGTTGATCGATTGTCTCGCACTCTATCAACTGGCTCAGGCTGGCCTTCTGCTGAAAGTAAAGGCTGGCCAACTGTGATATGCGGATGTGCGGGAAGTTCTGCGGACGGAGCCTGAGGAACCGCCACAGTTTAAAATCTATCGGTTTCATCGAGAATTTATGTGCCAGATAGAGGTATTCGTTACGTAGTTTGGCGAAGTAGCCCTCGTTGAGTGCCGCCTGCTGATAATACTCTGGCACGGCTTCCAACTGCAACAGCCCTGCCTGTCCCATAAAGATGGCCTCAATCTGAAAGAGATCATCGCGATGGTGAGCCACCGCACTGAGCGGGATATTTCGTGCCCACTGCTCAAACACCTCACCATTGATGCCGAAGCCGTAGTTGCGGGCCAGTGTCACAAAGTAGGCATCCTCCCACGAGCCGTTGCACTGCTCAACCCGTCGTCGTATGGCCTCCGTCTTCTGCTCCAGGCGTTCCGTCTGCAAGGCCGCCATCCAGGCATGTACCATCAGGCGCGTCAGGTCTGGTATGACTTTATAGCAAGGCGGGTAACTGTCGGTAGTGAGCAGTTCCTCGTAGTGCTCACGCACGTGCCGAGGCACATCCAGTTGCAGTTGCGGCAGATATTCACCCTTGGAATTCTTTACATCCGTATCGATGATACTCGCCACGTGGAGCACCACATTGTCGTAGTTCGAGTCTTTGTCGTGACCGTGCATATACCAGTCACTCGACTTCTCGTGGATCTCCACATTCCCCACCCACAGCGTGCTGCCTATCTTCATTTTGGCATTGAAGAAGTCAGGTCCTGCATGGTGGTTGTGCAGGCCAGGGTCAATCACTTCGATGTACTTGCCATCGGTTGTCTCCAATTCCCGCAAAGGGAATAATTTATGCTTCCAAACATAATGAATTAATTGCTCCATAGCATTCTATTTAAAGCGTTCGACTTAATTTGTCGCTGCAAAGGTAGTAACTTTTCCGGTAACTACCAAATTTATTTGCCAAAATATGCAATCAGTGGCCGAAAGCGGAAAAGGAGATATATGGTTCAAATGTTGCCGCCGACATAGATAGAATTCTTAAAGTTGTTGATGATGATCTTGAAGCGTTGAAAGCGGAAAAAATACGCAGTGCGATAGGAGAGTTGGGCAACGCCATATCGTTTGCATATATTGCTAAGCATTACTTTGGAAAATCCCAATCGTGGTTAACCCAACGATTGAACGGCAGTACGGTTAATGGTAAAACTGCCAGATTCAACAAGTCTGAGTTGATACAGTTTCAGAATGCCATACACGACTTAGGGCGTAAACTATCAGCGATAGTCTTATTATAAGCGATTTTGCGCTAAATATAAAAAACATAATTTTTCTTTGGCGTTTCAAGATTATTGTGTATCTTTGTCCCCGAAACAAAGAACAATGAAGCGAATACTACTATATCTACTGGGATTATGTGTCATCCCGCAGGCGATACAAGCACAAAGCAGCATTGACACAAAGATTGCCGTCAACAGCCAGACTGACGATAAGACATTTGTGGTCATTATCTCCAACGAAAACTATAAGCACGAGGAGGCCGTTCCCTTTGCACGGAACGACGGCGAGGTGTTCAAGGTGTATTGTGAGAAAACATTAGGTATCCCCGAAAGTAACATCCGATTCGCTCCAGATGCCACACTGAATGAGATGAACTACGAGATCGACTGGCTCGACGATGTGTTGAAAGCCTACGATGGTGATGCCCGTGCCATCCTCTACTATACGGGGCACGGTATGCCTGACGAGCGTTCGAAGGAAGCCTATCTGCTACCCGTCGACGGCTACAGCAAGTCGCCACAGAGTGGACTGAGCACGAAGAAACTCTATCAGAAACTCGGTAAGATGCAGACACAGAGCGTCATCGTGTTCCTCGATGCCTGCTTCTCCGGCGCCAAGCGCGATGGTAAGATGATGGCATCTTCCCGTGGTGTGGCCATCAAGGCCAAGGATGAACCCGTAGGGAGTAACACTGTCGTGTTCTCCGCAGCACAGGGTGACGAAACGGCCTACCCCTACAAATCTCAGCAGCACGGCATGTTCACCTATTATGTCTTGGAGAAAATTCAGCAGTCGGGCGGCGCCACGACCTTAGGAGAACTCAGCCAGTACGTGACACAGCAAGTGAAGCGCAAGTCGGTTGTGGAGAACGGTAAGAGCCAGACACCATCGGTATCATATGCCTCGAACAATGAAGGGTGGCGCAACTGGCAACTCGCCTCGACAGCAGCCACGAAGTTTGAGACAAGGACGGTAGCGTCAGCCCAGGAAGCACCTGTGCAGAAAGCGCCTGTACAGAAAGCGCCGACTCAGGCAGCCCCTACTCAGGCAACCCCTATTCAGGCAACCCCTACGCCATCGGTTCCTGCATTTGACGAGTCTGTGACAGCCGACCTGATCAATCAAGGCAAGAAGGCCATGCGGGCCATGAACTACGACAAGGCCAAGGCAGACTTCACGAAGGCTGCCAACCAGGGAAGCGTGGAAGCCAGTTACCAACTCGGCCTGCTATACAGCAACAGCAACTATGACGATTATAGCCGTGAGACAGCCACCACCCATTTCCTCAAAGCCGCCAAGACTGGGCATGTGGAGGCGATGTATCAGACAGGTATGATGTATCTCGGTACAGACAACACCGCCGCCAAGCAGTGGCTCCGCAAAGCCTCCGACAAAGGTCATCAGCGTGCCCAGGCACAACTTGAGAAACTCAGATAATATAATGTATAACTAATTGTTTAAAGTATGAAAAAGGTTCTATTTCTTTTGATGGTGATGATCGCCTTCGGTTTCCAGAGTGTTCATGCACAAGATACTCCAATTAAGATTGTTACTGGTCATCCGGATTTGAAAGTAAAGGTTAAGCGTTGCGCAGCAAGTGGCAAGACCATTATTTTAGATTTGGTTTTTTCGAATGAGGGTGCTCGTGATGTGGAAAGTTTTGCTCTTTTAGGTAGCCCTGCGTGGAATCGTGGCGAAGCCTATGATGACGAAGGGAATATATACAATGAACCGAACGGTGGAAAGATCTTGCTAAAAGTCACCAATGCAGCCAGTTATGAATCACATACGAATGCGTTTCGTCTGCTTTCAGGTATTCCTATGCGAGTAAGCGTAAAAATAGAGGATTTTTCTACTTCTGCCACCTCCATTGCTTTTCTAAAACTGGGTGTGGATTGTGAAGAACTAGGATTAGGAGATCACAACAAATCCATAACATTCCGTAATATACCCATTTCAAGAGACTGATTACAACTGGGACATCTATGAGGTACAAGTCTATCATAGTCTTTCTGATGATAACCCTTCCTGTCTTCTCCCAGAAGATCAAGACGGTGGAGGGAGAATACATGTATCACGCTCCGGACAATGTAACCATTGAGCAGGCCAAGCGCACTGCTGTCGAACGGGCAAAGATACAGGCTTTGGCCACCGAGTTCGGTACTATTGTATCTCAAAGCAGTACCACAAGCATAGCCAATATCAACGGCGAGTCGAGCACCAACGTCCTCACACTCTCTGATACCGATGTGAAAGGCCAATGGATTGAGGATCTCGGAGAGCCTAGGGTACAAGTCAACTACGAAGGTGACATGCTGGTGGTAACCGCCAAGGTAAAGGGCAAAGCCCGTGAGATCCTTTCGGCCGGTGTCGATTTCACTTCAAAGATTCTCCGAAACGGCAAGGAAGACAAGTTTGAGTCAGACGATTTCAAGAATGGCGACGACCTCTATCTGGCTTTCCAGACGCCAGCGAAAGGATATCTGGCCGTCTATCTTGTAGATGCTGAGAACAGGGCCTACTGCCTCCTACCCTACCGCAATATGGACGATATCTACCAGGTGAATGCCAACAAGCGTTACCTCTTCTTCAGTCAGGAAGAGGCTCCAGCAGAGGAACAGCCATTAGTTGATGAATATGCCTTGACATGTGAAAGGCAGATGGAATACAACTATATCTACGTCATATTCTCACGCAACCAGTTCACAAAGGCGAATGATGCAGCGTCTAATAAGCAGATTGACGGCTATGACGGGGCACCACGCGAATTGAGTTATGAAGACTTCCAAAAATGGCTCGGCAAGTGCATGAAACACGATGCAGAGATGAATATGAAAAAAATTCCTATAACAATTAAAAAGTAAAAGATGGCTGTTCTGGCAGATGGCAGTTAGGACTTCGTCGATAAAAAGTGACTCGCTGGGGACTACCAATCATTTTGATCGGCAGAACCGTTCTGGTTGAGTAAAACACAAAAAGCCGAGAGCGTTGAGCCCTCGGCTTTTTCTTTTAGAGTAATGGGCCTCTACCCATGCAACTCGTGGTCGTGATGGCCGTGAGGAAGGCTGTGAGCGCGGCTACTAACACCTTCACCGCAATCTCAATGAATCCTTTCTTTTTCATTTCTAATTCCTAATTTCTAATTCCTAATTTCTCACTACCCTTCGTTGAGGGTGCCGCCGCCGTTGTCGTCACCGCCGCCGCCGTTGTCGTCACCGCCGCCGTTGTCGTCGCCGCCACCGCCGGTGTTGTCACCGCCTTGGTTGATGGTTCCGGTGCCGCCGCCATTGCCGCCCTGGTTGCCACCCTGATTGGTGCCGCCCTGGTTCTCGCCACCGTTCTCAGGATTCTCGCCGCCGTTCTCGGGATCCTCCACGTTACCCGGGTCGGCAGAGGTCACATGCTTCACGATGTTGCCGTTACGGTCGTAACAGGTGATCTGGATAGCGGTATCGGCCAACTCCTCCTTCAGGTCTACCGTCGGGGTGAAGATGATGCGGCGGGCAGTAATGAGACTCGACTTCACATCCTCCACCTTCTCCATGCTCTTGGCGCGCAGGCCGAAGCGCATCGTACCCAGTCCGGGCAGTGCCACGCTGTGACCCTCGGTGGCCCATGCCTTGATCACCTCACCGGCTGCATCCCAGCAGGCCTTCATCACACCACGACTCACACCCGATCGGAGGGCTGCCTCCTTGATGACCTTCGCCTGCGTCAGTGCGATGTAGAGTTCCGGCTGCATCACGTAACGCCATACACCGGGGTCGTTCTCGTTCTTCGTAAACTTAATGTTCTTCTCAACTGCTTTTACTTTCAATGCCATAGTTTCTTAATTTAAGGGTTAGTGTTAATTATTTTCTTTTGTCGCCGATTGGACTCCGTTTTTGGCCCTGCCCTGGAAACAATTGCCCGCGCGCTGGGTAATTTTTGTCGCCTGCCCAGGCCGCAAATTTCGTCTCATCATTGACAATGCAAAGATACGACACTTTTGTAAAACTTTACTCATTATTGCACGTTTTTGCACGTTATTGCATGTTTTTCTTGCAAAAGGCTAAAAAATATATTATCTTTGCATTCGAAAAGGTAAAATACACATTAAACCCTATTAAAGCACACAACAATGAACACAAACAGAACTTACAAACGAGCAGAACTTGCTGCACTCTACTTCCCCGACATCACCCCGCAGGCTGCATGGCGAAAACTGCGTGGCTGGATCTGTCTCAATCCCCAACTGCGCCGCCTCGACCAGACGGGCCGCCGCTCATTCACTCCCGCCGAGGTCACTCTTATTTTCGTGGTCTTGGGCGAGCCCGACTGCACCTAACTGCATCTGACTTACACAGTATGGCAGTTATGGCAGATGGCAGTTAGCCCAAAATGATTTGGAAAAAGGCAGAAACAGAAATCTATTATTATATATATATAATAATACACTACTGTCCCGTTAAAGTGGACTAATCGTTCTTTGAAATAATTGATATTCAGTCTTTTATGAGCAGTTTTGCGAGTCAACGGATTTGATTTTGTATCTTTGCGG
>JAFWTK010000054.1 GCA_017518935.1 Prevotella sp. | reverse complement strand
TTAAACCGGCATCGAGTGCGCCCTGTGCAATGGCCTCGTCTCCTAATAATAGCCTTTTCATTTACGATTTACAAATTTGCAGTTAATTATTTAATTGTCCGCAAAGGTACGACTTTTCAGCCGAATAAACAAAAAAAAGCGACCTTATTTGCATAAAGCCGCATTTATATTGAATTATTATTTACTTTTAGAAGGAATAACCGATTGTGAAGAGCAACTGATGACGCTTATTATTCACCTTGACGTTGTCACAGATATTGTCATCGGCGGCAAACTGGTTATCCTCATAACTCATAAAAGGTGCAAATTCTCCCTTTGTCGAACTGTACTGATAGGCAACGGAAAGGTTCAAACCGCCAATCTGATAGCCTAAACCACAGGTGATACGATTGGTGGCATCCCAGTTGGTATAGTCGGTGGCCGAACTGAAGTACGAGCCGTCGCTCTGCAGACTACCATCCTTGAAACCATCCTTGTTATACATTGGCGACACGTAGTTGTAACCCAGTCTGACAGCCAGTTCAGGCACGGGTTTGAACTCGGCACCCACCTTAAAGGTCGATACACCTTTCAAAGTCTGCTCCGTATGACGATTCATCACCTCGTCGCTCTCACTTTTCTCATGATAAGTGCCATAATACCAGTCGTAATAGCCATTACCAGTATTGTAACGCGAATCAAGCGAGCCGTAGTCGGCATACTCATAGCCTGCACCGATGGCCAAGTTCTGACCGATGGTATGACCCAGGCTCACACCGAACTTCCACGGGGTAAATAACTTGTAGTCGAGGCTCTCGCTATTTCCTACACTATAGCCATCAATGTTCACATTGGTAATGTTGGAAGTCGTCAGGTCATACATCGTAGGAGTAGCCACGGAGAGTCCGAAGCGAAAGGCCGACTCCTCAATAGGACGCACGATAATACCCGCCTTGATGTCGAAACCATCACCTGAGATCTGACGATCGTCGCTAACGAGGATATTGAAACCGTTGAGTCTCTCGGCATACTCGCCATAATGCTTATAATGTACCTTATGGTAGCCAACGGTAAAGCCCCAGTAGAAACGGTCGCCTACATTGCCGCTCAGATTAAAGTCGTACTCACCGATATAGCCCTTGTGGTTACGGTCGAGCGTATAGGCTGTAGCCTCATCGTAATACCAGGTACAATCTTCCGTATCAAACAGCAGATTGCGGGCATAGATATCATCGAGTTGGTTGCACGATGCATAGGATTTGTTGACATTAGGCCAGCCTCTCTCGTCCGTACCATCGTAAAGTAGACCGTTCTTTGCCTTGGCATAGGTCAGTTTGTTCTGCGAGGCACCATGCAACTGATCCTGTGCCGATAGGATATACCCGAAGTTACGGCTCTTATGATAGTTGAAGGCGAAGTTGACATACGTGTCACGGCCCCAACGATTTGAATAAACGAAACCTAACTGGTCGAAACTCATGCGGGTCTTGTTGGAACCTGCAAAGTCAACGGCATCCTGTTGGGTGTTCGTGCCAAAAGAGACACTGGCCACTGACCTGCGAAACAGACCGATACCTGCGGGATTAGTGCCGATGGTCGAGATGTCGGCTCCCAAGGCATCCATAGCGCCACCCATACCCACGTAACGAGCCGTTCCGTTGAGGTCTTCTGTGGCAATCTTTGCATTCTCATACGTCTCCTGAGCCATTACGGCACATACCGAAGCCAGGGCGACTACTGAAATGATTATCTTTTTCATAACTCTATTATTTCTAAATTATTAATTCTCGATATTCAATTACCTGCGTCGACCGCCACCGAAACTGCCGCCGCCACCGCCGCTGCTACGGCTACCACCAATAGTGCTGCCTCCACCACGGCTACCGCCGAACGAACCACCACCGGAGGAACTGCCCATCGAACTTCTGGATGAAGAACTGGCAGAACTTGTTGTACGTGTCGTGCTGTTAGTGAAACCACCAGACTGATTTCTGTTGCTTGAAGTATTCGAAGTAGAATAGGTTCTGTTGGCACGATTTCCACCGAAGTTACCTGAGGCGTTACGAACCGTCGTACGCTGTACAGAGCCTGACGATGCTGCTGTCGTACGAGTACTGCTGGCACGGTTGCCGCCCAGTGCCGAACCTCCGAATGTGCCAGAACTATGGGTAGTAGTGCGCCCGTTGGATATGCCGCGTGGCCCAGTGTAGTCTATACGGCCGTGATTCTGCGTGCCTGTCGTACGATTAGCAGAATAGCGACGGGGAGCACCGCCGTAATAGACATCCACAAAATAGGGATAGCCTACGCTATAGTAGCCATAGTAGCCATAGCGCCAGGGATCGTACCATCCATAGTATCCATAATAGAAGGGATCATAATAACCATAATACCAAGGATCGCGCCATCCATAGTAGCCGTAGTACCAGGGATCGTAATAGCCATAGTACCAGGGATCATAGAAACCTCCGTACCAGCCGTAACGGGTGTAATACCATGGCGAATGCCAACTCAATCCCCAGTTCCAGGTGTCACGTCCGAGGTGATAGCCTGCCCAGAAGGCTGCATTGTCGGAGAGATCGTAATCATCGAACCGTTGCATCCTCTTGGTCAGTTCAAAATCCTCTGTAACGATAGAATCGGGATATACACCTTTTTGACCATCAAACTCAATGATGTCATTAGTAGAGTCGTTCTGAATCACCTCGTATTGGCTCTTCACACGATTATTGATTGGTGTCGTTACTTCCACCACCTCTGCTCTCTTCTTCTTGGGAACGAAGTAGAGGTCATCCTGAGCCACCATCGAGAGTGGCAGGGCTCCCATCAGGATTGAGATCATGAAAAACTTCTTCATATTCGTCACATTTTAATGATTCACGCTGCAAAATTAATTATAATTTTACTGCAAAAATAGGGAAAAACCCTAAACGACGATAGGTTTTTCCCTATTTTTTGTAAATTTGCACCAAAATTTAACATCCGATATGAAATATTACGAGGCAATATTCGAATTAAGAATTGAGAATTTAGAATTAAGAGGGACCATGCAGGATGCACGCGATGTGCTGGCCGCATTGGCAGGCGAGGCTGGTTTCGAGACTTTCGAAGAAACAGAAACAGGACTCAAAGGCTATGTGCAGCAGGCACTCTTCGACGAGGACGCCCTCAAAACCGCCCTCAATGATTTCCCCTTTGAAGGCATCACCGTCACATACGACATCCGTGAGGCAGAGGATAAGGACTGGAACGAGCAATGGGAACAAGAAGGCTTTGAGCCCATCGTCGTGAAAAGCGGAGATGCGAACAGTGAAAAGTGTATTGTAATCCACGACGGCCGCCATCTCCCCGAAAATCTCTCAATTCTTAATTCTAAATTCTTAATTGAAATAGATGCAAAACTCGCCTTCGGTACTGGTACCCATGAAACCACCCGTATGGTCTGCTCCGAACTTATCCAATACCCGCGCGGTGGGCGGGTATTGGACTGCGGCACTGGTACCGGCATTCTCTCCATCTGCGCCCTGAAACTCGGAGCCGCTTCCGCCGTCGGCTACGACAT
>JAFWTK010000053.1 GCA_017518935.1 Prevotella sp. | reverse complement strand
GTGGATGAGCAGTGCGACGAGATCATCAAGCGGAACAAGGAGTTGGACAAGGTCTTCAGCGACTTGGTCAAAACCATCAAGGCCGCCAATCCGCCCCAGAGTTTCCTCGATGAAATGTATTCTCAGGGATTTAAGGAGGTCCTAGATATGTTCACCAAGCAGAACACCTCGTTCAACGAGATCTACAAGATTCACGGCTCGCTTTCCAAGAAAGCCAAAAAGACTCAGAAGTACATCAACGACCTCACTGTGAAATACATGAACGAGATGACCAAGCACATGAAGGAGATGAAGTGAGCAAGTCTGTCAGATAGTCGCGGTAAATACATATTTAATTAACTTTAATAAAGGTTTCTTTGTTGTTTCAAAAAAAAGTAGTACCTTTGTAACCAAATTTATTAAACAACAAAACAGAACCTAACATGAAGAAATTATTCGTTACCGCGACTATCGCACTGGCCTTTGCTACAGGAGCAATGGCAGCCGACGCCGTAAAGGCAACGGTTCACGCCGATAAGGCTGGAGCCAAGATCAACAGAGAGATTTACGGACAGTTCTCCGAACACCTCGGCACCTGCATCTATGGCGGTCTCTGGGTGGGCGAAGACTCCAAGATTCCCAACATCCAGGGCTACCGCAAGGACGTGTTCGAGGCCCTGAAGGCCCTGAAGGTACCTGTGCTCCGTTGGCCGGGCGGCTGCTTCGCCGACGACTACCACTGGATGGACGGTATCGGTCCGAAGAGTCAGCGCCCCTCGCTGCGCAACAACAACTGGGGCGGCACCATCGAGGACAACTCGTTCGGTACCCATGAGTTCCTGAACCTCTGCGAGATGCTGGGCTGCGAGCCCTACATCAGCGGCAACGTCGGCTCTGGCACGGTGAAGGAAATGGCCCAGTGGGTAGAATACATGACCAGCGATGGCGACACGCCGATGGCCCGTCTGCGCCGTCAGAACGGCCGTGAAAAAGCCTGGCACGTGAAGTACTTCGGTATCGGCAACGAAGCCTGGGGCTGTGGTGGCAACATGACGCCGGAATACTACTCCGACGAGTTCCGCAAGTTCAACACCTACCTGCGCGACTACACCGGCAACCGCCTCTATCGCATCGGCTCAGGCGCCTCCGACTACGACTACAACTGGACTGAGGTCTTGATGGACAAGATCGGCGATCGCATGCAGGGAGTCTCTCTCCACTACTACACCTGTTCCGGCTGGACGGGCTCGAAAGGCTCTGCCACCAAATTCAATACAGACCAGTATTACTGGGCACTGGGCAAGTGTCTGGAGATTGAGGAAGTCATCAAGAAGCACAAGGCCATCATGGACGAGAAAGACCCTGAAGGCAAGGTAGGTCTGCTCGTTGATGAGTGGGGCACCTGGTGGGACGAGGAGCCCGGCACTATCTCAGGCCACCTCTACCAGCAGAACGCCCTTCGCGACGCCTTCGTCGCCTCGCTCTCGCTCAACGTGTTCCATAAATACACCGACCGTGTGAAGATGGCCAACATCGCCCAGATCGTCAACGTGTTGCAGTCGATGATTCTCACCGACCAGGAAGGCACGGGCCACATGGTGCTCACTCCCACCTATCACGTATTTGAGATGTACACCCCGTTCCAGGAGGCCACCTACCTGCCCGTCGATCTCGACAGCGAGATCATGGCCGTGAGCAAGGCCTACTTCAAGGAGAAGGCCGACGCCAAGGATGCCGGCTACCGCCCCTGCCCCATGCTCTCCGCATCGGCAGCCAAGACCGTTGACGGCAGCCTCGTGCTCGCCGTGACCAACGTCTCACTCGACAAGGACCAGACCATCGACTTCCAGATCGACGGTTATCAGGCCAAGAGCGTCTCAGGCCGTATCCTGACTTCTAAGAACGTGGCCGACTTCAACGACTTCCAGCACCCCGCCCTCGTGGCTCCCAAGGCCTACACCGATGCGAAACTCGCAAAGGGCGTGCTCACCGTCAAAGTCCCGGCCAAATCCATTATCGTATTGACTGTCAAGTAAGGTTCGTCATACCCTTACGGACAATAAAGTGACGAGGCCTCCGATATGGGGGCCCCATTTGTAAAAAAAGTGATGAAAAAAGCTAATCTGTGGATACCGGCTGCCATCCTATCCTGCGGCCTTTGGATGACATCGTGCCTCGATGAACAGAAAGACAAGCCTGCGCCTGATCCAGAAAGGCCCTCGGCCATAGACCAGGGCAAGTGGTGGATCGACGAGAGCAACATGGACGGCTGGTACGACGCCTTCGACATCACCGACGGTGCTCTCTACCGCAAGCCCGCCGACCGCATTCGTATCTGGTAGTTCCGATAGCAGATGGTCAGTTCACCTTAGTCATTTCGAAAGTGGTGTAGTAGGTTGTCTTGTCATCACGCATGCGCAGGGCCTTCTACTTCATCTTGCCATTCTGGATGCTCTCAATCTCCCACCACTCTCGGATTTCTTCGCTGTCGGAAGTCTTCTTCCAACGGGTGCACAGCAGGATGCCATCAACGAAATAGTCAGAAAGATAGTCGGCATCTGCCTTCCATTCGTCGTCCACCTTACTGTAATATTTATAGGTGCCGTCGGCCACGGGTGGCGGAGAGTACCCAATTCTTTGTCTGTTTCATAATCTTTTCTGTTAATTAAAAGTTTTAAATTATTTAGTTATTTTCAGTCGCACACTGCGATTATCGCAGCAAAGATAATAAAAAGATTCCAAAGCGCTAAGTTTTGGGTTAGAAATTCAGCCGAAACGAATAAATATTGTTAATTTGGACTGCATTTCCGAGAAAGGAAGAGATTTTTTTACTATCTTTGCATATGGCTCGCCGTTCCTGTTTCAGAATGCACGACGCTGAGTGTGATTCTATTGACAAATAAACGTATTTTAATATGGTACAAGATTTATACATTTTGATGATTGCAGCCGCAGTGGTCAGCATAGTGTTTAAGTTCTTGAAGCAGCCAGTGGTACTGGGTTATATCGTTGCCGGTGTGCTGGTAGGTCCTAACCTCTATGGAGAGACCCTTGTGAATGCCGATAACGTGAAAGCGTGGGGCGACATTGGCGTGCTGTTTGTGTTGTTCTGCATCGGTCTGGAATTCCGCCTCAAGAACCTCATCAGCAGCGGCAAGATAGCGGCTGTAGGCGCATCGACCATCATCCTAGGCATGATGGTGCTGGGCTACCTCGTGGGCATGGATGCCAATTTTAACATGATCAACTCGCTGTTCCTGGCGGGCATGCTTTGCATGTCGAGTACCACCATCGTGATGAAAGTCATCGATGAGGCCGGCATGAGCAAGGAGCGCTTCGTCAAGGGCGCAACCAGCATCCTGATTGTAGAGGATGTGGTGGCAGTGGTGCTGATGGTGCTGCTCTCCAGCATCGCCATCCGCCATCAGTTCGAAGGTGCCGAACTGGCCGGCAAGGTCGTCGATCTGGCCATCACCCTCGCAGCATGGTTCGTTTGCGGCATCCTGATCATCCCGACACTGCTGCGCAAAATAAAGAAACATTTGAATGACGAGACGCTGATTATTCTCTCCTTAGGTCTGTGCCTGGGTATGGTACTGACGGCCGAAGAAGCCGGTTTCAGCAGCGCCCTCGGTGCTTTTGTCATGGGTTCTATCCTCGCCGAGACAGTAGAGTCGCATCGTATCGAAAAGTTGATGTTGCCGCTGAAGAATGTTTTTGCAGCCATCTTCTTCATCTCCGTGGGCATGCTCATCAATCCCACTTCGTTGGTGGAATATTGGTATAGCATCCTCTGGGTCAGCCTGGTGGTTATCGTCGGCATGATTATCTTCGGCACCTTGGGTTGCTGGTGGGGTGGCGCCACGATGCGCGACTCCATGCTGACCAGTTTCTCGTTTGTCCAGATAGGCGAGTTCTCGTTCATCATCGCCTCGCTGGGTACCAGCCTGGGCGTTCTCAATCCTATCGTTTATCCTATCATCGTGGCAGCCAGTGTAGTGACCACGTTCCTCACGCCTTATATTATGAAGGCTGCGCTGCCGTGCTACACGTTCCTCTACAATCATGCTTCAGCCAGCCTGCGCGCCAAGATCGACCGTCGCGAACAGGAGATTGCAACAGCGGAGTCCGAAGCCTCGTCCGACGGTCCTTCGATTGCAGACAAGGCACGACATGCCGTACGTCACACCTTCATCACGAAGCGCCTGGTGAATCTGATGATCAAGAATATGAGTGCGCACGACGAGAATGCGGGATAAGTGATGTCAGAGATTATGTGGGTTCAAGAACGAAATAATGATTCAATGGTTGCTGGCTGCCACTCTCGTTTGCGGATTGTAGCAGGACCACATCAAGGGTAATACGCTAACCTGCGGACAGACCGAGGAAAATTCTCTTCGACTGTAGGTAGCAAACTCCCCTGCCCCATAGGTTACAGTCCGCTCTCAGGACATACGAGGGCGATGCTCCATCCCGCCTGAGGCAGGGGCTGGTAGATGACCAGGCACTTACAACCCTCGAAATCGACTTCCATCTGGCCTTTTTCGCCTCCTGTCATCGCTTTGCCCAGACTGATAATGTCTGGCTGCATACGAGGATTCACACCATCGAAAATGGTATGATAAATAAGGCGGTCGCTATCGGGATAGACCAGATAGTTGCCGTTCTTGCCCGTCATCATGCAGTAAGCCCCCTCTGGATGCGACGGTTTCCCGACGGCTTCCGACAGTTTCGGCAGAGAGATGTCGGTAGAAAGCACACCGATGAACTTACCGCCGGCATCGTAGAGCGGCACAGAGTAAGAGGCAATCATCTCAGGTGAGAAGAGCGTGCCGGCGTTGAAGTCATCATAGGGATCCACCCATACCGCCTTGCCTTTCTCCTTGGCACCCTTGTACCATTCCTTACTGTAATAGTCATACTGGCCCTCGCGAACCGTGGTGATGCTATCTTTTTCGCGGACGGAATAGGCCGAGAACATCCCCAAGCGGGGGAAATAGTCGGGTTCAGTAGTGATGGAACAGCCGTTGATGTCAGGGGCGGCCTCCACCACCCTACGGGTATAGGCCATCAAAGAGTCGGGCTGCATATTGGCCAGGACAACGGGCACGAACCCGTTGGTCACCGTTTCCACCATATCGAGATGGTCTTTGACGCGCAATTCTATGCTGTCAAGCAGTTCGACTGCCGAGGCTATGGTTTTCTCCCTTGCGGCATTCCTGACCACCGAAAATATGATACTCCCGATGACTATCAGTGCCACCACAACCGAGGCTATAATCACGGATTTAGATATCCGTCTGTTTCTTCCGCCACTCATTTTCTACAATTTTGCTGCAAAAGTAATTATTTTTTTTGTATTTCCAAAATTTTTTCGTATTTTTGCACCCATTAAACCAAGTACGGGGCATGAAAGCAATCCTTATTCGACTGGTGACAGTTGTCATTCTGGTTCTGAACAGCGGCGGTATGAGCGCTCAGACCGACAGTACTTCCGTGTCCCCCTTACGCTCTCGAGAATACACCAAGGAACGTCCATTAGTATATGAGGATGTGTGGGACTTGTGGCCCTATTCCTTCCTCAACGACAAGGGTGAACCCGAAGGCTATAACATCGACCTCATCCGCCTGATGATGCAACGTCTTGATATCCCGTACGTCATCAAACTGAAATCGGCAGAAGAGACCTTCTACGACCTGAAGAGTGGCAAGAGCGATTTGACGCTTGGCCTGGCTGTGGGCTATCACGATGAATACGGACTCTACGGCAAGAACGCCGTGACGCTGTTCACACAGAGCGTGGTGACCCCGAAAAACAAGCCCGTGGAGATTAAGACCTTCCGCGATTTGGGAAAGCCAGGCATACAGGTCATCGTGAACAGCAACTCGATGTGCTATCATCTGATGCTCGACTACGGATGGGGTGACAATGCCATCCCCCGCAAGGACCTACGCGAGGTAATCCAGCAGGTGAGTGCCAAGGAGGAAGGCCAGATTGTGTGGAACACCCTCACGCTGAAATGGCTGATGCGCCGCTATCTGATTGACAACCTGCAACTGACCCCCGTGAACATGCCCCACGGCGAATATAAGTTCATGTCGCGAGACCAGCACCTGCTCGACTTACTCGACGAGGAACTGACCAAACTCAACGCCAACGACGAACTCAAACCTTTGCAGGACAAGTGGTTCTATCCTGAACACTTGCAGAAGGACACGCCGCGATGGGTGGTCTATGCCCTGGGGACTGCCGGCCTGCTGATTTTTATCATGCTGGTCTACTTCATCAGTTACCGCATGCAGAGTTACAGGCTGACACGGGCCAACGACAAGCGTAACCGGCGTCTGGCACTCATCTTACAGACCAGCCAGGTACACATCTGGACCTACGACATTGCCAACAACCAGTTTGCCTGGCACAACGAGAAAGGACAGGTAGCCTACACCTACTCGATGGAGGAATTCTCACAGCGTTACAGTCCCGAGGACTTCGCGAAACTGAAGGAGGCCCTTGAAACCATCTACGACCATGACCTAACGCTGAACCTGCGGGCCAAAGATGCCGAGAGCGGCGACAACGAACTGCGCGACTATGTCATCGTGCTCTCCGTGCTCCGGCGTGACAAGCACGGCAAGCCCACCATCATCATCGGCACCAAGAAGGATGTGACCAACGACCGCGACAAGGAACGCTTCGAAGAAGAACGCACCTTGCACTACTGGTCCATCTTCTACACCCCCGTGCTGGGCATCCTCCTGTTCGACAAGGACGGGTATCTTGAGAACATCAACCCGAAGGCCTGCGAGATATTCTGCTGCGAAGAGGACGAGATCATCAACGAACACGTGGCACTGCACGACATCTTCGACATCGGAAACCGCACGCTGGAAGAGACTGACGGCTATCACGCCTCGCAGTTCATCAACTTCGACACCATCCCGCTGGATAAGCGTAAGGTCAAGAGCATCCGTCGCTCGGGGCGCATCTGCAATGAGGTCAGGATGATGACGGTCTATGACGACGACAACCAACTGCTGAACATCTTTGCCATCATCCGGGATGTGACCTGCTCAGTCTATGATATCGAACGGCATGCCATAGAGCAGGCCCGCCTCGATGCCGTCCAGGATGTGCTACGGAAATACAATACCCACATTGACAACGTGATCCACGAGAGCGATGTGCGCCTGGCCACCTACTCGCCCGCCACCCATACGCTGACCATCTACCGCAGCGTCGATGAGATACAGCATGCCATGACCCAGACACGCTGCATGACACTCGTCGATGATGCCTCGAAGAAACTCGCCATGCGCGTGCTCAACGAAATGGACGACTACGCCGACAAGAATATCAAGGCCAACATCCGCACCACCCTCCGCATCAAGGGCGGCAAACAGTTGGAGGTGCAGTTCAGTCTGATGCCCCTCCACGATAAGGAAAGGCGCGTGGTGCAGTATCTCGGCCTGTTGCGAGACCTCAGCGAGTTGCGCGACATCGAGCGGCAGTTGGACATCCAGACGGCAAAGGTGCAGGAAGTGGAAAACACGAAGAACAGTTTCGTGAAAAACATGATACAGGAAATCCGCACGCCGATGAACACCGTGCTCGAACATGTAGAGCAGATCAATCCCAACACACCCACAGACGGAGAGGCGACACTCTGCAAAGGTATCCTCGACAATGCTGACTACCTGTTGCACCTCATCGACAACATCTTATATCTCTCCCGCTTGCAGGCGCGGATGGTGGAGATCATACGCCAGCCCAGCGACCTGGCCGAATGCTTTGAGGCACAGTGCAAGGAGGGCTGGATGAAATACCAAAACCCGAACACTCGGTACATCGTGGAGAACCCCTACGAACAATTGATCGTCGACATCGATACGGGTAATCTCGGCAATGCCATCCACCAGATAGCCGCCAATGCCGCCCAGCATACGGCAAGCGGCGTGGTACGCGCCCGCTACGAATACATCGGACGCCGCCTCATCATCTCCATCGACGATACCGGTGAGGGTATGTCGCCGGAATTGTTGGCCCGCATGAACGAGAAAAGCAACGTGGCCGCCTCGCAGGACACGAAGGGGCTCGGCATCGCCATCACCAAGGAACTGGTGGCCCAGATGGACGGTACTGTAGAAATTAGTTCCGAACTCGGTTCTGGCACCACCGTCTATATCACGCTGCCCTGTGTTGCATCCGTGATCAAACGCAAAAAACAGATGTAGCCTATGAGACGGATCCTCACCATATTATTCACTATTCACTGTTCACTATTCACTGTGTACGCACAGTCGCTGTCTGACAAATACAACGACAAGCGACCTGTGATTGTGGTCTGTGACTGGGACAAGCCACCCTATGAGTTTATGAACAACAACGGCGAGCCCGCTGGCAGCAACATCGAGGTATTACGTGCCGTGATGAAGGAGATCGGTATCCCCGTCAGTTTCCTGATGAAGGAGTGGAGTACGGCCTTGAAGACCTTCGAGCGTGGCGATGCCGATATTATCCTGGCCAACGCCCGCCGCTACCGCAAGGATCCATACGTCGTTTCAGAGAATATCGTCAACTACAACCGCATCCGCGTGGCCACCCATGCCGACTCCACCGGAATGGTCACCTTCCACCAACTGGAACGCGAGGGAGCCGTCTTCAAACCTGGCGACTTCTCCGCCAACTATTTCCTCGACAGCGACTCCAGCAGCAACACATCCTTCATGGAATTCCAGACCCCGAAGGTGGCCCTGTTAGGCGTGCTCAACGGCGACTACAAATACTTTGTCTGGGGCGAAGAACCATTGAAGTGGAAAATCAAGGAACTGAACATCGAGGGCATTACCCTCAACGATGTGGGCATCCCCATCTCCGAGATACACGTCGTGGGCCGCGACCGTGCCCTCATCGAACAGATTGACGACTATTACTCCCGCCTGAAACAGCGAGGTGAGATAGCCGTCATCCAGGATCGCTGGTTCCACCCCGAGCGCATCCAGGAAAAGACCGACTACACTTGGCTTTATGCCATCATCGGCATCCTCACCCTCACCGCCATCATGTATTTCCTGAACCGTCTGGCCCACAGTCACGTGAAAACCGCCACCCGCTCCTTCACCGAACTCAACGAGATGATGACGCACGCCCTCCACATGGGCAACTTCATCGTCATGGAGTACGACATCCAGCGCGACCGCTTCACCAACCACTACGGTGAGATTCTGCCCGATGGTGGCCTGACGCTCGACGAGTTTACATGCCGCATCCACCCCGACCAGCAGCAGGAATTCCGCCGGAAGATGCAGAGTCTGATGGATGGACGCGAGCGCCACTTCGAACTCGACAAACGATGGAATGCCGGAACGCCGGAAGCACCGGAATGGCTGAACTTCAACGGACATGCCATCTGCGAACTCGACAGCGACGGCAAGCCGGCCTATATCGTCAACGCCATCCACAACGTCACGCAGGAGATGGAGGAAGAGCAGGCCGCCCGCAACCTCATCCACAAATACCAGGTGCTGTCGAATGCCCCCTTCGTTGCCCTTTCCTTCTACGACAAGGACGGTTTCCTCTCCGAACTCAACGACAACATGAAGTATCTCTGCGGCATGGATGCCGACCACGATGCCCAACGTTTCTGGGAAACCGTAAATATGTTTGATGTGCCAATCTTCCGTGGCGTCTGCGAACAGGGGTTCCGCGAAGACCGGTTCTTCTGCCAGCACATGCTCTATCCCGAATACGGCATCAACAAGTATATCGAATGCAGCATCCAGCCACTCTTCAATGCCGAGGGTGATATCATCAGTTACCTGATTATGGCTTTCGACATCAGCCAGGACCGTGAGCGCGGCAAGGAGATACAACTGTTAGAAAGAGCATGCAGGAAGACCAACAAACAGATCCGTCTGAAACATGAACAACTGGCCTACCTGCTCCTTCATAGTGAGCGCTATATCATGCATAGTGATACCAGGAATGAGCAGATCAGTTTCAGCCGCACGCCCGACAAGCCCGAATACGTCCACTCGTTCTCCCGTTTCCAGCGTATGCTGGCTGAGGAAGACCGCGATGCCATCATGGATATTATCTATGATAATACGACCCGCACCCCAACCTCACGTGTCATCCACCTAATCCACCCCTCCAAGGGACAATCCAGTGTGGTGTTCAGCATCAACTTCAACCCCATTGTCAACGAGGATGGCGACATCACAGGACATGAGGGCATTGTCTCCGACATCACCAATATATCTAATACCCGGCAGCAACTGGTTGAGGAAACCCGCCGGGCTGAGGACAGTGTGCGCATGAAGAGTGCCTTCATGGCTTCGATGACCCACGAACTGCGTACTCCATTGAATGCTATCGTCGGTTTCACCAGTGTGCTCGAAGCCCTCGGCGATTCCCCCGAGCGCGCCGAATACGTGCGTATTATCCGTAATTCCAGCGACATGCTCCAACGACTCATCAACGACATCATCGAAGCGTCGAGCATGGATGCAGGTGCTTTGAGTATCGAGCCGCGTCCCATCGACTTTGCCAGCGAGTTCGAAGATATCTGTATCACTCAGGCCCAGCGTGTGCAGAATCCCAACGTTGAATTCCAAAAGGAGAATCCCTATGAGCATCTCTATACCACCCTCGACATCGAACGCATCCAGCAGATACTCACCAACTTCATCACCAATGCCGTGAAGTTCACTACCGAGGGCCATATCAAACTCGGATATCAATATAAGGAGTCTGGTGACAGGAGTCAGGAGTTAGGAGGTTACCTTTACCTTTATTGCGAGGACACAGGCAAGGGCATCCCCGCCGAGAAACAGGCGCTGGTCTTTGAGCGTTTCGTGAAACTCGATGAGTTTGTCCAAGGCACCGGCATGGGACTTGCTATCAGCAAGTCCATCGCTGATCGTTGCGGCGGCGAGATCGGTGTCACCAGTGAAGGCGAGGACAAAGGCTCCACCTTCTGGGTCAAAATCCCCTGTGAAATAAGAAATGAGATATGATGAGAAGAATTATTATATATATAATGGTAATGATGTCGTCGCTGACAACAACGGCACAGAAGACAACCCAGAAGGCATCTGATGCTGAAGAAATAGAACGGCTGACAAAAATGATGTACCATTTCTTCTCTACCGATAGTGTAGAGCGATTCATGAGTGCTACAGACAGTCTGATGACACTCTGTCGGAAGGTCGGCGACGAGGAAACCTTCTACAAGGCATGGAGCAACCAGGCTAATTACAATTTCTCGAAGATCAGTCGTGAGAAGGGACTGACCATTGCCAAGGAGGAACGGGCCTATGCTGAGAAGCACAACAGCAAATTTGGACTCTATACCTCTACCAATTCCTACGCCGTCATGATGAGCGGCATCGGCATGATCGACGAGGCAGAAAAGGCATTCTTACAGGCCATCGACTATCAGCGCCGTTTCTTTCCGGAAGAGAATGCCGCCTTCCAGTATATCGGTCTGGCTAAGATCGAGCATAACCGCCATCACTTCGACAAAACCGTCGACTATGGAAAAAAGGCATTGGCAGAGAAGGGCGTGCTGCCCATCCACCAGTTACATGCCTATAATTACATTCTCTTCGGATTAGGAGAACTGTCAAAGGCAAGTCGTGATGATAACGCTTTGAAGCAGACCTTCAACGAGGCCTATGCCAAACGCAAGAGGCTGATTGAGGATCACGGTCTGCAAGATGCTTCAGGCGGCATGGTCAACTTCTACGAAGCCAGTGTCAACGGACGCTATAACGAGTTGCCGGAACTAGCCACGAAAGTAGCCAACAAGGGAAATCGTCTTGCGTTCATCGCTAGCGCCTGGACGTATGTCGGCGACTACAAGAAAGCCTACGAAGCCCATAGGATTTATAAGGAATACACCGACTCCGTGAACAGAGCCGAGATAGGACGGGCCACCTCCGAATACGGCTTACAACTCGACCTGGCCAAGGCAGAGAACGAGATGAAAGATCTACGGTTGGCTAACCAGGAGCACCGTGAGCATATCCACCATATCATCATGGGTACCATCGGTATCATTGCCGCTCTCGTCATCACCTTCCTATTGTTCTTTCTGCACCGCCGCCACAAACATGCCAAGGAGATCGAAACCGCCTACGAGAAGTTGGAAACGGCCCATGAGAAACTGGAGGATGCCTACAACCAGTTGGAAGTGACGACGGCAGCCAAGGAGCGTATTGAAAGTGAACTGCGCATTGCCCGCGACATCCAGATGGGCATGGTGCCACGAATCTTCCCCCCCTTCCCCGACCGCAACGATATCGACCTCTATGCCTACATCACCCCGGCCAAGGAAGTGGGCGGCGACCTGTATGATTTCTTCATGCAGTCGCACAAACTCTATTTCTGCATCGGCGATGTTGCTGGCAAGGGAGTACCAGCCTCGCTCTTCATGTCGGTAGTCGTCAACTTGTTCCGTCTGGTGGCCAAGGAAGGCTTCCCACCCGAATATATCGCCACACGACTCAACGACACCCTGGCATCCGACAACGAGAACGGGATGTTCTGTACGCTGTTCATTGGCGAGATCGATATGCGCTCATACCGTCTCAACTATTGCAATGCGGGACACAATGCACCTCTGATAATAGACCGTCCGATATCTCCCAATGCCCCCTGTCGGCCCAACTTTATCGAGATGGAGTCGAATGCACCCATCGGTCTGTGGCCCAACTTAGAGTTCGTCGGCGAAAGCATCGAGAATGTCAAGGATCGGACGCTCTTCCTTTATACCGACGGTATCACCGAGGCAGAGAACAGTTCACACGAACAGTTCGGCGAACAGCGACTCTACGACTTCTTCAAGAGTCGTCCGTTCACAAACGCCCGTCAGACAATCGATTTAGCCAATACCGCCGTTGCCGCCTTCGTCGGCGATGCCGAACCCAGCGACGACCAAACCATGCTATGTATAAAAGTAAAATAAAGTCAATGACAGAAAACTCCTCAATTATTTGGCAGAATCAAAAGTTTTGTATATCTTTGCACACAGATTAACGTTATTACAAATAATATTTCATTATGAACGACAACAAAGTTATGAATCGCGCAGCGGACAATATCCGTATCCTCGCTGCCTCGATGGTTGAGAAGGCAAAGTCGGGTCACCCCGGCGGTGCTATGGGTGGTGCAGACTTCATCAACACCCTGTACAGTGAATTCTTAGTCTATGATCCTGAAAATCCTGCCTGGGAAGGACGTGACCGTTTCTTCCTCGACCCAGGTCACATGGCTCCGATGCTCTACAGCCAACTCGCCCTCATCGGCAAGTTCACGCTAGAGGACCTGAAGAACCTGCGTCAGTGGGGATCAGTGACTCCTGGTCACCCCGAGCGCGAGATTGAGCGCGGCATCGAGAACACCTCTGGACCTCTCGGTCAAGGACACTGCTTCGCCGTTGGTGCTGCCATCGCCGCAAAGTTTCTGAAGGCTCGTCTGGGCAACGTGATGAACCAGACCATCTACGCCTACATCTCTGACGGTGGTGTGCAGGAGGAGATTTCTCAGGGTGCAGGCCGTATCGCTGGTAACCTGGGTCTGGACAACCTCATCATGTTCTACGATGCCAATGATATTCAACTTTCTACACGTACAGAGGTGGTGACCTGCGAAGATACTGCCTAGAAGTACGAAGCATGGGGCTGGTTCGTCCAGAAAATCGATGGCAACAACGTGGATCAGATTCGCGAAGCCATCAAGAAGGCTCAGGCTGAAAAAGAGCGTCCTTCATTAATTATCGGACATTGCGTGATGGGTAAGGGTGCCCGCAAGGCCGACAACACATCATACGAGAGCAACTGCGCTACGCACGGTGCTCCTCTCGGTGGCGATGCTTACATCAACACCATGAAGAACCTGGGTGCTGATCCTGAGAATCCCTTCCAGATCTTCCCTGAGGTAAAGGAACTCTACGCAAAACGTGCTGAAGAACTGAAGAAGATTGTGGCTGAGCGCTACGCCGAGAAGGCTGAGTGGGCCAAGGGTCATCCCGTACAGGCTAAGCAACTCGAGGAGTGGTTCAGCGGCAAGGCTCCGAAGATTGACTGGAGTAAGGTGGAGCAGAAGGCTGGCTCGGCTACCCGTAGCGCATCGGCTGCCGTCCTCGGTCAGCTGGCTGAGCAGGTACCCAACATGATCTGTGCTTCTGCCGACCTTTCGAACTCTGACAACACCAACGGCTTCCTGAAAAAGAC
>JAFWTK010000052.1 GCA_017518935.1 Prevotella sp. | reverse complement strand
GTCCAGGTTGGGCTGATGCCAAGGGCAATGATGAGGTTGTAGACGATGACGACCTGGGTTATTCACCCATACAAACTGACTGGAGCACAGAATAGTGATGACGATTAATCGTAATACCATAATTTAAAAGAAGGGCATCGGGAATAATTCTCGGTGCCCTTCTTCTTTTCTTCTGAGTCGAGCCCTATGCCCTATCTGCAAGCAAAAAACTCATCTGTGCACTTGATGGCCTGGTAGAGAGGAAGACAAGCGATGAAGAGGAAAACGCAGTCCCCACACCTCACCCCAATTGCGTTACTTCCTCGCTTTCACCAATGACAACAACTTGTAGAATATCTGATGCACAGTCGGTTAGTTGTCCCAAGGTGCTTGCCTTGCGGATTTGTAAATATTTATTCACAAAACAGGCTATTAGATTCTACTGTCATTGACCATCCTATATAGGCGTAAAATCTTTTGACACCGCACATTTCGGCACATTATCCATTGCTATTATTCTTCTCTTTTACAACTGCATATATATACGCATATTTGTCAATGTACGTTAAAACAGAAGAATGAACTCTTAATAAAATTTAATACATATATATGTTTTACATCGTTATCTTACATATTCAAACGAATTTTATTATTTTTGTAACAGATGACAAACAAAAACTGCATTATTCTATGCATTTAAAATGAACAGTCTTGCATAACTTATATAATAATATAAAAATAATCCAAATAATCAAATCACAAACACTAATGAAAAAAGTATTATCCTTAGCAGTACTATTTGTACTAACATGTTTACTGGGAAATGGTGCCCTAGCGCAGAGGCGGGTTATCATGAAGCCTGTTACCGAGACCATCGACTTTACGGGACTTCCCGCGCCTGACGGAATTAATCAGCAACCAAATGCAAATGTCGTTTGGAATGGCAATGCCATCTCAAGTATCTCTTCTAATGGTCAAACACTGAGAACATTCTCCGAACATCCAATTTCAGTTGGAAATAGTAGTTATTGGCATCTGTGGAAAGGTTCCAATAGTATAACTTACCTGCAGAAAGGCGACGCCAACAATGACAATTTCAACATCGCCAACCTGAAAAAGGGTGATATTGTGACAGTTTGGGGAGATAATGGCAATGATGATAACAACGGTGGATTCAGAGTTATGTCTGATAACAATGACCGCTACGACCCAAACACAACTATACGTTTAGAATGGGATTTAGGAAACGCTGGCCAAGTAATTACGATGAATAGTGATGGAACACTTCAGCTTCTATTCACTGGCCAATATTCTGGAGTCGAAAGGATAACCATTCAGACTGTGGAAAGAGAAACTCCTCACTTTGACTACGACCCCGGCTACGAGGAGTATGATCTGTATGATGATTTTAGCGAGAATGACCCTAAGAAATATAATAACAATGGTCAACCATACCATACCTCATATACCCTTTCTACGGAAGAAACAGGTTTTACTCTAAATGGAAATTCTGCTCAATATATTATACTTTCCGGCTCAAAAAACACAGCGAATAACAGAATAGCCATTGACCCACAAGCTGGAGATTGGCGTTTTAACTATGGTCTTCGTTCGCCATCGAATACTTGGGGAAACTTCAGTATCTCTAACCTGAGAGAAGGCGACCGTGTGGTATTCTCTTATACCGGAACGGCACCCAAATTCTCTAGTGCAGGAGAAAACGGTTCGTATTTGGGCAGCAAAGCGTTTTTTGACAAATACAACGATGGCACATTTGATGAAAACGAAGACGTTTACATAACGCCAGGTGCCACTCCGGAAATAGACTGGTATCGAGGCGAAGGTAATATATATGGAGAAGACCACGATGGCACTTATAATGATTCTCCCGATGTCAATCCGCTTAGATACACGCGATACGTGATTACTGAAGACGGGCATCTGGACATTGCCATTGCTCCCGACACCCGTATCGTTAAAATCAAGATTTTCAGCGACCACCAAGCCTCGATGGTGGATGAGTATGACGCAGATAAGTACACCGCAAAATTCGACATCACAGGTGAGTTGCAGGCCATGGAGCACATCGTTCCTGGTGGTCTGGAGGTTCATGTAGGTAAAGATGATGCCTCTCAGCATGCTCATGTCGTCACTTCACCACATGGCCCAGTGTCGATTGTCAATGGCGTCAACGGCTATAAACTTCCAGGAATGAGCCTCAATGCGAATGGAAATCTCCAGTTCGAGTTCAATCTGGCCAACAATGTTCCCGAGACGGGAACGTTCTACAAGTTCATACCTTTGGAAGACGGTAAGATGAAACTGACGTTCCAGGCTGCCAGCATGAACTATTATAGTTATGCCATTGACGGCGATGAAGTTTATTATGGAGACAATGGCAGTTACGGTGACGATAATTGGAGTGAACTTTTTGACCGTCCTAACGAACAGACAGTAGATGTTGTCTGTCCATATTATTTGGTAAAAGTTGATGAAAATGGACACAAAACAGTTACCAAAATCAACAATCGCGACTATTTGAATGGAGCAGAAGTCACCTATGAAATCCCTGGAGATGTAAAAGTAGGTGAAACATATTACCTGTATGGTGGATGGAATGCTACTGGTTTATCTTTCAGCGGTAGCGGACAGGGGCAGAATAATCTTGAATACCTTCCTTACGGTGACGGTAATGGCGGTGCACAGAAAGCCTGTGGTGTGGCTAAACTCTTGGAGGTAGTGTTCAATCCTAAAAAGAAGATTTATCCACTGGCTAAATGGGTGCCCAACGGCACTACAGCAGTAAAAGACGATAAAGACGGGAAAATTGGTGTGCCTAATCCTGATACTTTTGAGACAGAGTATGAACTGGCTGATTTATATGGTTATAATGAACTAACCTCGCTCACTATCAAAAAGATGTCCGGCAATATCACGGCTTGCCACCCGTTCATAAAAAAGGTACAAGGAAATCATTACAAACTGATGATTGACGGCATCCAATATGGTGATGGGGACAAGGGTGGTACCATCCTTATAAAGATTGGTGATGCAAGAATAAAGGGCAATCCTGTATATGCTCTTACCATCGCTTACAGTGCAGATCCTACATTTGACGGAAATTCAGGAACAGGTACCAGAGGACATATTTGGGACTACTCGTCCAATGCTCTGAATGGTCTGAAGTATGATCAGTCTAATGTCCATGTTGAATCGCATATACGCCCCGGCAATATCCCTGTTTACACTCACAATGCAGCAACTCCTGAACCCTACGGCCACTATTTCGCTGATTACTTTGGTGCAGATATTAGTAATTACAGTAGCAATGATGAGGTGTTGGAGGCTCTGCCAAAATCCGGAACGGGACTGCTCTATGATGAGATTAGTGGTGACGCATCCGACTGGATGTTCAACTACAACCTGGTGAATGCCGGCAAGTTGTACGACCCCCTGTTCACTAACAAATATGACTTGGAAGGTGACAACGCCGATTTGATTTGGAATACCGAGGGCATGGTGTTGAGAACCAGCGCCAACGCGAGCGTCATGTTCAACGAGTTTAAAGGAACGGACATACATCAGTCAACTGTAGATCCCGACCGCTACGTGGGCATCTTAAAGGGCGGAGAATTCCGTATTCCTTGGTTGATGCCTAACGACCGCGTAATCATCTATATGGGTACTGGCAAGGGTGCTTTCAACGATCAGGCAGTATTCAACATCAGGGGAGCCTACGATGCCGTGTACAAAGAAATCAGCGAGAGCGATGACTACATCGTTGGCGGTTCTCATTGGGATGGTGCTAACGGCGATAATAACTACCGTGGCTGCTACCACTTCTTTGCCAAAGGACATGACGGTGGTCCAGCTGACATGGTGTTCAAGATGACTAGCGGAAGCATGTGCAAGATTTATAGCATCCAGATCTACCGCGGTGACCGCATCTATACCAACGAGATTGAAGGCGATGCTTTCTATCAGGTAACTACGGAGAATGATAACGCCAGCAAGACCAATACATGGACGTTGAAACACCTCGGTAAGGATGAGCAGTTGGCCAACTATTCTGGCAGGTACTATCAGATGAACGACATCTCTGCCTCTACAGGTAAATTCGCATCATACCCTGTTCTAACGAACAACACCAGCGAGGACGGCAAGGTGGTGTCATTCTCTTACACCGGTACAAAGGGTGACATCGGTACTATCCGTGTCCGTGCCAAAGATATGGAGAAGAATCTGAACTTCGTGGCCGACTATGCAGAGCATAACGTCACCATCGCATATCAGGAGGCGCAGTCTTATCCATACACATGGGACTTCACAGATGTTAATGGGTATTCAGGCGATGACGTTGCTAACGAGTGGACTGTAAATAATAATAAGGTGCAGAGTAGCATCCCTGTTGATACTCATTACAACCTCGCCCTTTGGGATGAGAATGGTTCTATGCGCGTGAACAGTCAGGCAATTGACACAAAAGGACAAGACAACATATTCGAGTCCAACAGCGAGCAGAGCGCTAACCAGTTGTGGGCAAAGCACGGTAATGGCAATGAGGCAACCGGTATCGTTATTCCTGAGACACAAGGTCTGTGGTTCTATATGGACAACAACGACCCTGAGAACAATGGCAAGATGCAGATTACGTCAGAAGGTCTCACTTTGGAGGCTGGTGAAAATGACTGGTGCAACAAGATGGTTGTTCCTGACGTTCCGGCAGGCGGTGCAGTATATCTGCGTATGAAGAGCACTTCAACTACTCCTGTCAAGAAGTATAAGTTCGGAACAGACTCATTTGCAGATATCAATGCCACCAACTGCAGTTACTATGAGGCAAACGACAACTCTGGTGACTATATCGTGGCCATCAAGAACACTGGCTCAAAGGCTAACCTGACACTTGCGCTGGGCGGATGGGTACTGAAGAAGATTGCTGTTTCAACTGACCCGAAGAGCGTGAATGTAAAGGGTTACGCTTCAGAGAGCCGTGACCATGCTATCGACCACGCTTTGACAAGTTACTTAACTGGCAAGAATATCAAGGCATACGCAGTTAGCAATCCTGACTATGTGAAT
>JAFWTK010000051.1 GCA_017518935.1 Prevotella sp. | reverse complement strand
ATTCACATAGTCAGGATTGCTAACTGCGTATGCCTTGATATTCTTGCCAGTTAAGTAACTTGTCAAAGCGTGGTCGATAGCATGGTCACGGCTCTCTGAAGCGTAACCCTTTACATTCACGCTCTTCGGGTCAGTTGAAACTGCAATCTTCTTCACCTCGTAGCCCTGGAATGAGAGTTTCACATCTACTTTCTTAGTGAGTGAACTTGGCATCATCACGGCAAACACCTCATCATCGGTACCGTCGGTTGCTGTTTCGCTATACGGGAAATCCTGCTCGCTATTACCATAAGCGTAGGTTGTCGTGCCATCGCTCTGCTCGTACTTGGCTTTATGAGTGCTACCAACCTTATGAGCACGTACATAAATTGCCTGATTCTTGTCAACCTGTGGAACAATGAAACCATAAGCGCCGTCGCCGATAGACATGCCGCCTGTCTCGTCTGTAGTAGTGCCGGTCATTGAAGCAACATTATTACTGTCGTGTGTGATACCGATACCACGGGTCTCATCGAACATGGTCTTACCGCCGTAGAGTTGACCACCAGACACGAAGATGTTGCCATCCCACTCATCCGGCTTCACACGGAGGTTCCACTCGTTCCAAATTCTCAGGTCGGCATCAGCATCGGCCACTTCTTTCTCTGTTCCATTTTCGTCAATACCTGCGCTGACATACTTCTTCAGATCGGTGAAGTCCCATGTATATGGATATTCCAACGTTTCACGATAGCCTACAGGAATCATGCAGTCGGCATAGTCGGTCACGTAGTCCTCACCAATGGTCTTCACACCCTGACGGGCCTTGAACACACCAAACTTGGCGTCAGCAGGAGACTCAGGTAAATCTACAGAATAAGTGTACCAAAGAGATTCATACGATGTCTGATTAGAGACATGAACGTCGCTTTTCACTAAGTTGCCAGTCTTGGCTTCGACAGGTGCTGAATAATTAGTGGCTTCCTTCAGACCACGATAATGCAGGCGCAATAACACATTGTCAGGTGTTACGAACTCCTCAGTATTCAGAATCTCAAGATGATCCTCGTCACCCAGCAACTCGTTTTCGGTGAGGATAGTATCATCGTGCTTATAGATAACGATGCTATAGAGTTTCAACAGGGTAGCATCGGTAACCTCCAACTTGAAGTGACCACCAGTAGAAATGAAGTGATATTCACCCCAAGGCTGGCTTGGGTCAGTGATGTCAGCACCATTGTTCAAATCGTTGCCAGCTGCAACACCAGAACCACCAATCACATAGTCACTAGAGATGGCTTTACCCACGGCATCCTGAGCACCTGTAATCGTCAAGTGGGCCTTGTCTGCTCCATGAGAATCCTTTCCGTAACGACCCATCTTCAGCACGATACGGTCACCAGCCTTCAAACTAGGAATCCACATTTCACCACCACCGATGAGACCGATGTAACGGTCGCTGAACTGAGAATTTGAGGGATCGTTTTCATTAAAGATACCAAGTTGGTTGGTTTCGGTGAAGAACACCAATCCCTCAGTCTCTTTCAGCATGTCAGCGTTGTCACCTTCCATGTCATAGACACTCTTGAAGATTCTTTCCTCTTCGTTCTCCAAATCCATATAGGTGTCCACCCAGTCAGCGGTCAGACCGTCGGCCTTGTGTACTTCGTTGTAGAGTTGCGAAGAGGTATTCTTATACTGTCCTACATTATATACATTGGAGAAGAAGTCCCATTTCTTCACCTGCTTGCCATCGGGGTTGTTTTCCTTATCGGGATCCATCACACGCAGCAGGTGGTTATTGGCATCAGTGCTCTTCACGGCTTTCTCTGCCGTATAAGGAACGGTGAGCACATAAGTAGCCTTACCGCTGGCACATTCCACATTGACAATCACTGCACCACCATCGTTGAGCGTGGGATCGTTCTCCGTTTCACTCTTGTATTTGATGTTTTTGAATTTCAGCACCGTGCCCTCGAAGTAAGGTTCGGCAGAAGCAATATTTCCTTCACATTTAACGCTCTTAATGAGGTTGACAGACTGATGGTCAGTCGTTACAGTAAAGTCTTGGTTCGTTTCCGCAGCATGGGCAATAGTGCCAGAAGCCTTCTCTTCGTCAGTGGCGATATACCACAGCGGGTCGAGGCGGAAAGCGGGAATGAAGGCATACGACATCAGTCGGAGAATAGGATGCTCATGAGAGATGTTCGTAGGCATAGAGCAGAGGTAGTAAACACCACCTTTATCCACATCTACCGTAAAACGATAGAAGTTGCCACCGCTTGTTCTGCCAGCCTCGTTGACACCTTCTTTCGTGACGGAAGGCTGGTCTGAAACACCTGGGAATGTACCATCCGCACGGCGCTTATACCAGAAGGCAGGAGTCTCTTCCGAACCCTCACAATAGAATTCCATAATCAGTTTTCCATTAACCTCTGGGAAGAAGTAAAAATATGAACCGTATAGAGGATAAATAGAATTGAAATCGTCGCCATTGCCATCTGGATTAGCGGTAAATACCGACCATTCTTTGTTGGCAAGGAATCTCTTCATGTCAGCCTCACTCTTGTTTCTGTAGAGAGCCTGAAGTTTTGCGGTCGAGGGATTGAAATTGTTGCTCTCGTCGATGATGCTGGATGCAGCATAATAGGTCACGCCATTACCGGGACTGCCAACGTTCCTGACGAAGGTCATATCGTTTTCCGCACCAAAGCGCATTGTCATATAAGGTATGGCTCCGCGCTTATCCTCTAAAACGCCAGAACCCGTCATTGTCGTTTTATAGCCGATGTTGCCATTGTCCGTTATCTGTTCCGTTTGGAACGTAGCCTTTTCGTAGGCAACATGCTGGATGGTGACCGAACGGATGACCGTATGGCTTGGGATGTTGATCTCCACATCACCGTCGGCTGTCATCGTATAATATACCAGACTGTTGTTGGCGGCGCCATAAATGGCGTTGTCGCCAGAATAATTCTGGCCGGGTGTCCTTCCTTCGACACTACCCGACACCAGGAAGGGAGAACTGCTATTGCTTGGGTCGCGATAATACTCCACATTGAACTTATCGCCCTGTTTCAGATTGTGAATCCAGAAATTAGTGCCACCATCTGCCTTATTATATAGGCCGAGACCCTTATAGTTGTTGCTGGTGTTACGGTCAACATCCCAGTTTCCAGGTATATTGACGCTGAATCGCAATTGGCGGTCGAGCCAAGAGTAGTACGTGGTCTTAGGCTGTTGCTGAGGATTCTGTCCTGTCCATTCCTTGGCCACCTCAATCGACTCGATATAATTACCGCTCCAATTGATTTTTCTGACGGTGAAAGGTGCCCAACCATATTCACCATTCGTGTAATCCTCATACTCGTACATGCCAAACCAGTGCGTCTCCTTAATCACTGGTTCCCATGCCATAGCGTTCCCTATAAACGCCGTGACTAAAACGAATAAAGTAAATAACCTTTTCATTTTGTTTTAAAAGAATTTGTTATAAGTTTTGTTGTTATATTTGTTATCTATTTCGTTATACCTTGAGCATCTTTTGTTAGTGCTTTGGGCTGTTGCTATTTGGCAATTTGTCTTAGAGACTTGATTTTGAGTGCAAAATTAATGCTTTTTTTTATATATATATAATATTGTGTAATTATTTATTTGTATTAGGTGTCAAAATACACTGTTTGATACGTGAAACAAAAGAGACGTTACGCAAGAAAAAGAAATAATTGGTCAGCTGAATGTTCGAAGCGGTGTAGAAGAAATAGATAATGTTATCTGCGCACATATCTCAGAAGCCAGTCCCGCTTGTGCCTTTCTGGTGTTGTCCTCTCGCTAGATTGCAAGATTGCATATTGCATTCGTTTTTTT
>JAFWTK010000050.1 GCA_017518935.1 Prevotella sp. | reverse complement strand
CCATCAGTGTCCTTCCCCTTTGGAAGATGGGAACCGACTGATAACTTGGACCACAGACATAGTTGTAGGTATCAAAAATGTTCTCGCAGTCGAGCGATATTTGCAGACGTTGATTGTGACAGTACTTGACGCCGAGGTCGAAGAGCATCTTGGCATCCACCCAAAAGTCATACTCCTCACCATAGGGTTGGAAGTTCAGTTTCTTGCCGATGTACGAAGCGTGGCCATAGACCTTCACTTCGTGGCGCTTGCGCTCTATCAGTTTCCAGGCTCCGTGAAGGTTGAGCGTCAGATGAGGTACGCCAGTGACCACGTTTTCGGTGTCATTGTAATAGTAGTGCTTACTGTCCGTGTCCTTGCTGAGATAGAACGAGAGGTAGGCTAAAAGACGCCTATATGAATAGTTGGCCGATCCCTCTATGCCGATGTTCGACAGTTGACCGTAGTTTATACCGATAGCGGCCTCTTCAAAAGAAATGTCTCTTGGCGACCAGCACAGCAGGTTCTTGTATTTGTTGTAAAAGAGGTTGGCTTCATAGTTGAGATGCAGGTCCCTGATGGTTCCCGAAGCCGTCAACTGTATGGCAGACAAATGCTGGGGCTCTATGACGTATTCGCTATCTGATACATAGCGATAGAAGAAGGAAAGATCTGCATAGGCTTCTGAATACGACAACTTCATACTAAAGCGGTCGTTGGGCACGTACACCATTGCCAATCGTGGGGAGAAGGATCTCACCACATCTTCTTTCTGCCGGTATTTCAGGTCATAACGGAGACCTGCATTCAGAATGAGTTGGGACGTGAAATAGTGTTTGTCCTGTATAAAGAAAGAGAGATTCTTTTCATTGCCTGCTTCGATAATTTCATGAAAATTGAAACTACCATCTATTTGTTCGAAATTCGTTATCCATAGATTGGATCTTGACAGCATTGAAAAATGCTCGTACTGAACACCTGCGAGGAGATTGCCATTCATGTCGCCTATACGATAGGAAGAACTGGCTTTAAACATTCCTCCGATTGTTCGTTCCCTGAACGTGGAGTATGTTGCCAGCCCGCTACTTTTGGTTGTTTGGAGGACGAGATTGCCGTCCTCATCATAGACAGGTAGATTTGTCTCATAGTCATATAACGGTTCTATATACACGACAGAGTCACGATTAACCACATATTTTTGGTAAGAGTACCAGTCTGCGTAAGCCGAACCGCTCAACTGAATGTTCTTGAATAGTTGTGTATAGGCTATTTCTGCATGTGTCTCGTCATTCCCCCGACCAGGTTTGATATCATTAATAGGATAATATCTGTCATAGTCGTAACCGCCAAAATAATCTGAGACGATCTGTACTTTCTTGTATGATTTCTTACTGAACATCAGGTCGAATCCTTTTAGTTTGAATGTCAGGCCGATGTCATAGGCAGGGGTGTCTTTATAGCCTTCAACATAGATGATGTCGGGAGCAATATTGATGGTTTTGTAATTGCCGTATTCTTCAATGTTGTTTTTATAGAGTTCTTGGAAATAGCCATCCCCGTCGCTATAGTGGCGGATCTGGCCGTCCGATTTATAGATGGAGCCCCAGACGAAGATGTCAGCATTCATAAACTGTGTGCCTATCGTGAGGTCAGCCTTGTGGGTGCCGAAGTTTGCATACCCGTATTTCGCCTTGATGCCATTGAGGCTCTTGCCACTTTTGGTGATGATATTGACGACGGCTGATAAAGCCACGTTACCATAGAGCGACGAAGCCGGCCCTCGCAGCACTTCGATGTGGTCTATCTTCTCTGTGCTGATGGAGTAACAGGTAGTTCCAGAATTGTCGTAGCGTGAGTTCAGACGGAGACCGTTTTCCATAATCAGGATGAGTTCTTGCCCCATGGCGTAAGCACTATGCATCGACAAACTGTTGATTTCATCTAATGAGGTAACCTCCGCCATGCCTGGCACGTAGGCTGCGAGAATCTGGTTCAGGTTCTTGTTGTAGCCCAGTTCCTCTATCATGTCGGCTGTGATGATGGTGACGGGCGAAGGAGCCTCGTTGACCGACTCACTCTGGCTCGATGCTGTAGTAATCGTGGCGGTGACTCCGCCCTTCAGTTGTTTGATAAGATCCTGAAAACGAGCAGGATCGTCCACGTCGTTGTAGAAGTTATTAAGTTTGATCAACTGCCCTGCATAGAGGCGTGCCTCTTCGTCGCGGTCCTCACTCAGACAACAGAGCGCCATCAGTCGCAGTACGCTCTGTCTGAGATCGCCCTCGAAACTATCCATGTGATTCTGGAGGAGGGTGAATGCCTGTTCTGTGCGCCCGATATTGTACTCACTCTCCGCCTGATTGTATATCTGGCGAGGGGTGTCAGTCTGGGCGCTGGCAGTAAGGCATGCCAGCATGAGCCCTATATATATAATAAGGTGTCGTCTCACTTCCTGATGGGAATCGTAAATGTAAAGGTCGTGCCTTCGCCCTCAGTTGAATCAAATGAAATCTTTCCGCCGTGCTTGTTTTCGATGATGTCGCGAGTGATGCCCATACCCAGTCCTGTGCCTTGTCCTACGGGCTTGGTGGTGAAGAAATTCTCATACAGCCGTTGCTTCACTTCTTCTGTCATGCCCTCGCCGTTGTCTGCGATGCTGATGCTGATGTTGGAACCGTCGGTCTTGACATTGACAGTCAACTCGGGATTGTAGTCCTCTCCAGTCTTCTGCTTCTTATTCCATAGGGCATAGCAGGCATTGTTCACTACATTCAGTACGGCACGGCTCAGATCCTGTGGGATGATCATTATCTGCGGAATACCGGCCTCGTACTGTTCGTGGATGTTGATGTTGAAGTTCTTGGTGTTGGCACGCATGGCGTGATAAGATAGCCATACATATTCCTTTACCAGTTTGCAGACATCCGTCGGCAGGAATTCGTTTTCCTTACCTCTCGACACCAACAGGATTCCCTGAATGATGCTGACGGCGCGCTCACTGTGCTCTACAATCTTCGACAGGTTCTCTTTCAGGTCGGCAACGATGTCGTCAATGTCCTCCCGGTCGTCCTGGGAGATTTTGTCTTCGTTGTCCTCCACAATCTCCGTCAGGTCACTCAGGAGTTTGCCGGAGATCTTGCTGAAATTGATGACGAAGTTCAGGGGATTCTGAATCTCGTGGGCGATACCTGCACTGAGTATGCCTAATGAGGCAAGTTTTTCTTGTTTATGGAGTTGTTGTTGAAGGTGTTCAATCTGATCCATAGTCTATGCTTTTTTAAGGGGTATGATAATGGTGAACTCAGTGTAATCATCCTTGACAGACTTCACACTGATATCACCTCCATGATTCTGTATGATCTCGCGACTCAGATAGAGTCCTACGCCAGAAGCCTCACCTGTGGTCTTTGTGGTGAAGAAGGGGTCGAATATCTTGTTGATGATGGTTTCTTCGATGCCGATACCGTTGTCGTGGATGATCACCTTGGCCGAGTTGTCCGACTGGGTGGCGTGAAGCGACAGTTCCGGCGAGAATGATGTCTTCTGGGCCTTCTTGACGATGGCGTAGACCGAATTGCCGAGCATACACATGATGGTCTTGCTCAGTTGCTCTGCGTTACCGTTTATCTGTATGGTCTCTGGATAGTCGAAGACTGTCTTGATCTGGTGCTGGGCGATTTCATTCTTGAAATACTCCAATACCATCTGCTCGTTTTGGTGGATGACGGTGGCGAGGTTCATCGGCACGATACCGCCGGAACGGTCTTTTAGCATCTCCTCCATCGCCTTCAACGTACGGGTGGTACTCTGTCCGTGTTCGCCCACCTTTTGCAGATTGCCTGAGAGCATATCAAGCACGTCCAACGTGTCTTCGTAGTTGTCCTCATTCATGTGCTCTTTCTCATCCTCCACATTGGCCTTGACATCTTTCACTAGTCCTTCGGAGAGTTTGGCGAAGTTGTTGATGTAGTTTAAGGGGTTCAGGATACGGTCGATGAGTCCCTGTGTCAGTTTACCGACCGTTGCCATCTTTTCCAGTCTGACCACCTCTGCCGTCCGTTCCTGTACCAGGCGTTCCAATCTTTCCTTATCCTTTCCCAGTTTGCGCAGTCGCAGACGGAAGAGCAGATAGACGAAGATCAGCAGCAGGAGGACATACACCAGGTTCATGTACCATCTGAGGTAGAATGGGGTCTTGATGACAAACTGGATGCTTGAAATGTCTGTAAGACGATTCGTGACATCCCGGGCTTGCACACTGAAAGTGTAGATACCATGGGCGAGATTCGTGAAGTTCGCTGAGGTATTGGTCGACCATGCGCTCCAACTTCCGTTGTTCAGGCGATAACGGTAGAAAGTATTTCCTTCGATGGGTGTCTGGTCGAGTGAGAAGGTGAAGTGCAGTTCATTTTCGTTGTGGTTGAGTTCTGCCAGCATCTCAGGCATCTCGCCGAAGCCTCCCCAGAGGATGCTGTCGCTACGTAACGTGACAGAGTGGATGAGGAGTTTGGGCTTGGTCTGCGTGGCAACATCTTTGACTCTGGTGTCGATGATGACCAGTCCGTTTTCGTTGCCTAACCATATCTCATCTTGTTGGGTATAGATGGCGCGTACTGCCATATCATGAATGGGGAACAGCAACTTGTCCAGATCGTTCAGCCGTTTGCCTTTCTTCCATCTGTAAACAGCCTTACCCTCACTGTTGGTTAGCCATGTGATGCCTTTGCTGTCGACAGTCGAGTAGAGCGGGTAGGGGAAGGGCTTGGTGGTTTCGGCACTGATCACTTCCACCTTGCCGTCTGCCAGAACAATCGTCGACATGGTCTCGGTCTTGTTGCCGGTCTTATACAGGTCGAAGTTCTGGTCAGTAGCCTTCTTGTTCCAGATCAGTCCGTAGATGCTTTGCAGCCATATGGTGCCCTGGTTATCCTTTAAGATCTTTGTGACACTTTCCAGATTGCACACCTTCCGGCGGTTCTGGCCGTTGGCATTGTACAGATAGACACCGTCCAGTTCACCACTGTAAAACTCATTGCCATCGACCAGAAGGGAGACCGAAGTGGTGCTTGTCAGTCGTTTTGCACCACCGCCTGCCGACACGAGGAAGATGCCGTCTGCCGTTGCTGCCAACAGGTCTTTGCCGAAGTGCTTCAATTCCTGACAGGTATGGTTGACGCCAGTCACTTTGACAAACCGCATCCCTTCCTGACGGAACAGTCCGTCGTCGGTGCCGGCATAGATCTTGCCATTGAAGTTCTCGATGGAAGAGACGCTGCCCATCAGGCCTTCATACGTCGTGAATCGGGAGAGGGGCGATGGTACCTGTATGGCGAACACTCCTTTGGCGGTGGCTCCCCACAATTGTCCCCGCTGGTCGTAGGACATATAGACAATCTCGTTGGAACAGAGTCCGTTGGCATCGGTGATGGTGTAGAGGTCTTTCCCCTCGTTGTTGCGGATGATGACGCCTGTGCCTTTCTTGATGACGGCGGTGAGCCCGTCGTCCAGTGGCTCTTCCAGGACGATGTCGTCCTTGACGATATTGGTCTCTCCTCTTTCCGCTGCATCGACATCCACCACGTCGAGGACACCTATTTTGAGGGCTTGCGAGTCGATGGTCTTATGGATAGAGACCTCATCCTCGCTTTCCACCTGGTAGATGTTACCGTTGTTTGCGATGAATCGTACTTTCCCGTCGCGTTCGAAGATCTCATTCACTTCACCATGGAAGAGATCGGCCTTTCCTACCCGTTTGAGATAGATTTCACCGTTGTCCTTTCTCTTTATCTTTCCGAAATAGTTGTATCCGCCCACCCAGATGGTATTGTCGGAAGTCCTGACTACTACCGTCACACGTGAGATGCCGGGGGTGTGGAGGATGCGCCAGTTGGCATGGTCGTAGTACATCAGTCCCTCGAAGTTGGCAACGAACACGTTACCGTTCTCGTCGGTCTCCACATCGTAGTTCAACTTGTTGGCATGATATTCCTCCGCCGTAAAGT
>JAFWTK010000003.1 GCA_017518935.1 Prevotella sp. | reverse complement strand
ATTGGCGAGGTGACCACAGGCTACCACACCATCTCGACAGACAAGAGTGTGTGCATGGCCCTCGTCGACAGCCAGTATGCAAAACTTGATACCGAGGTACAGATCCAGATTCGAAAGAAGGTCTTCCCCGGCAAGGTGGTGAAGAAACAATTCTATAACAAGAGTTATAAGAAATGAAAGAATGAAATTAATTGTCAAATAGTGAAATAATATTATGTCAAAGGTTATTGAAGGGCTCTACTACTCGGAGTCGCACGAATTTGTAAGAGTAGAAGGTGACTATGGTTTTGTGGGTATCACAGACTATGCCCAGAATGCATTAGGAAATGTGGTGTATGTGGATATGCCTGAGGTGGACGATGAGGTAACGGCAGGTGAGGAGTTCGGTGCCGTGGAGAGCGTGAAAGCCGCCAGTGACCTGATTTCTCCCGTCAGTGGAACAGTTGTGGAGATCAACGAGGCCCTTGAGGACCAACCGGAACTCATCAACCAGGATGCTTTCGAGAATTGGATCATCAAGGTGGAACTCTCCGACAAGGCCGACCTCGACAATCTCATGGATGCCGCCGCCTACACAGCCTTCTGCGAGAAATAATTTGTAAATTGTAAATCGTCAAAGTGTAAATGTATAAGTATTTTCCCCATACAGACGATGACCTGAAAGCGATGCTGCAGAAGGTAGGAGTGGAGAGCCTCGACGATCTCTATGCCCAGATACCGGAAAGCATCCGTTTCAAGGACGACTATCAGATTCCCTTGGGGGCGAGTGAGATGGAAGTGCGCCAGGCATTTGAGTTGCTGGGCTCTAAGAACAAGCAACTCACCTGTTTTGCGGGCATGGGTGTTTATGATCACTACACCCCTTCCGTGATTCCTAATCTCCTGTCACGCTCCGAGTTCCTGACCTCCTATACGCCGTATCAGGCAGAGATCTCGCAGGGCACGTTGCATTATATCTTCGAGTACCAGAGTATGATGGCCGAACTGACGGGTATGGACATTTCCAATGCGTCGATGTACGATGGCTCTACTGCTTGTGCTGAGGCTATGATGATGGCGGTGGCTGCTGGTAAGAAACAGAACAAGGTGCTTGTGTCGGGTTGCATGAACCCGCACACCTTCGAGGTGTTGAAGACCTACGCCCTGCATCAAGGCATCGAACTTGACGTGTTGCCTGTCCATGATGGTGCCACCAGTCTCGACGATGTGAAGACTCGTCTGGCAGTAGGTGGTGTGGCTGGTGTCATTGTGCAGCAGCCTAATGTCTATGGCATCGTGGAAGACTTCACTGGTTTTGCCGAGGCCTGTCATGAGCAGAAGGCTTTGTTTGTGATGGACAGTGTTGCTGCCGATCTTGCCGTGCTGAAAACACCGGGCGAGTGGGGTGCCGACATTGCAGTGGGCGATGGTCAGTCGTTGGGTGTCCCCATGCAGTTCGGTGGCCCATACGTGGGCTATATGTGCTGTACGGAAAAACTCATCCGTAAGATGCCGGGCCGTATCGTAGGTATGACCAAGGACAATCGTGACCAGCGTGCCTTTGTGCTCACATTGCAGGCTCGCGAACAGCATATCCGCCGCCAGAAGGCTACCTCTAATATATGCTCCAACCAGAGTCTGATGGCTCTTTGGGTGACGGTCTATCTGTCACTGATGGGTAAGCAGGGTTTGAAGGAGGCAGCACAACTCTCCTATGCTGGGGCTCACTATCTCTGCGACGAACTGTTGAAGACGGGACGCTTTACGTTGGCTTTCGACAAACCTTTCTTCAATGAGTTCTTTGTTAAGTACGACGGTGATATAGACACCCTCTATCAGCGTTTCATCGAAGCGGGTATCCTCGGTGGTGTCTGTCTGGAAAATGGCATTCTCTTTGCCGTGACTGAGAAACGTACGAAGGAAGAAATTGATAACCTCGTAAAAATGGCTGCCCTATGAATAATCGGTTATACGGAAATCTGATCTTCGAACTGTCGAAGTCTGGTCGTAAAGGCTATAGCCTGCCAAAGAATCAGTTTGGCGATTACGAGATACCATCCTTGATGCGTCGTTCGGAGGATGCGGCACTGCCTGAGTGCGACGAACTGACAGTGGTGCGCCACTACACGAACCTCTCTAATAATAACTTCGGTGTGGATACAGGCTTCTATCCCCTTGGTTCTTGTACGATGAAATACAATCCCAAGATCAACGAGGAGATGGCTGCCCTGCCGCAGTTCCAGAGCCTGCACCCCTTGCAGCCTGCTGAGACGGTGCTGGGTGCAAGGGCTGTGATGGCTATGCTCAACGAGACACTATGTGCGCTGACAGGACTGGTTCACTTCACCTTCAAGCCCTACGCAGGTGCCCACGGTGAGTTGACGGGTCTGATGACCATCGACAACTACCATCGCTCTCGTGGCGATATGCAGCGCAAGAAGGTCATTGTACCTGATAGTGCTCATGGTACGAACCCCGCCTCTGCTGCCGTCTGCGGACTGGAGATCATTGAGGTGAAATCACAGGCTGATGGTCAGGTCGATCTCGATGACTTGAAGCGTATTGTCGCTGAACAGGGAGCAGAGATTGCCGCCATGATGATGACCAATCCCAATACCCTTGGTCTCTTTGAGACGCAAATCCCAGAGATTGCGAAACTGATTCACGACTGCGGTGGCTTGATGTACTACGACGGAGCCAACCTGAACCCGATGCTGGGTGCTTGTCGCCCCGGCGATATGGGTTTCGATGTGATGCACATCAATCTCCACAAGACTTTCTCCACGCCTCATGGCGGAGGTGGTCCCGGTGCTGGCCCTGTTGGTGTGCGTGAGGGCTTGCAGGAGTTCTTCCCTTGTGTGTCTCCCTATAATGGCAACTTCGGTGTGATGATGCGTGCCTGTGCCTATATCATGTCGTTAGGTCGCGACCAGATGAAGATGGTAGGCCCGTTAGCCACGCTGAATGCGAACTATATCAAGGAGAGTTTGAAGGATGTCTATGAACTGCCCATCGATACGACCTGCTGTCATGAGTTCGTCTTCGATGGCTTGAAGGATAAATCGACGGGTGTCACCACGATGGATGTGGCGAAGCGTCTGTTGGATTACGGCTATCATGCCCCCACCATCTACTTCCCGCTGCTCTTCCATGAGAGTCTGATGATTGAGCCTACGGAGAACGAGTCAAAGGAGACACTTGATGGCTTTATTGCCGTGATGCGAAAGATTGCCGAGGAGGCCAAGACTGATCCGGAACTGGTGAAGTCAGCACCTCATGACACGCCCATCGGACGTGTGGATGATGTCCTCGCTGCCAAGCATCCTATCACGACGTATCGTCAATTGTTATCAGACAAATCATAATTTCTCATTTTTCATTCCTGATTATGAATTGCTTTGATCTCATCATCATCGGCGCGGGGCCTGGAGGTTACCGCGCCGCTGAATATGCTGCCAAACAAGGCTTGAAGGTCGTCATCTTTGAGGGTGAAAACGTGGGTGGCACCTGTCTCAATGTAGGGTGCATTCCCACCAAGACTTATGTCCACTCCAAGACCTTTGAGGAGGCCCGTGAGCGTATGTCCCAAGTTGTTCCGCAGTTGCGGAGTGGGGTTGAAGGCATCCTCTCACATCCCAACATCACCCTCATCCGCGAGAATGCATCGTTCGAGAATCATGGGGACTGTCCCTGTGATAGCAGCGTAGCGGAGATCATGGGGACTGTCCCCGTGATTCGCGTGATTCGTGTCGGTGAAGAGACCTACACCGCCCCCCACATCATCCTCGCCACAGGCTCCGAAACCAAATGGCTTCCCATCGAGGGCACCCGCACAAATCCTCATGTAGTTGATTCCACAGGTCTCCTCAACCTCGACACCCTCCCCAGGCGTCTCTGCATCATCGGTGCCGGTGTCATCGGTATGGAGTTCGCTTCTGTCTTCAACCGTTTCGGTTCCGAGGTCACGGTCATCGAGTACCTGAAAGAGTGCCTCCCTGCCCTCGACAGTGACATCGCCAAACGTCTGCGCAAGCAGATGGAGAAGGAGGGCATTACCTTCCACATGCAATGTGCCGTGAAGCAAGTAGACGGCGGTCAGGTGTCCTTCGAAAACAAGAAAGGACAGACGGAAAGTGTTGAGGCCGATGTCATCCTGATGGCTACAGGTCGCAAGCCCCGCACGCAGGGTCTGAACCTCGCTGCCCTTGGCATCACCCTCACTCCCCAGGGTGCCATCCCCGTCGATGACAACTACCGGGCGGGGGACGAGATCTATGCCATTGGCGATGTCAACGGCAGACAGATGCTCGCCCATGCCGCTGAGATGCAGGCCGTCCGTGCCGTGAATCAAATTTTAGGCAAGCACGACAATATCGACTTCAGCATCATGCCAGCCGCCATCTTCACCTCTCCTGAGGCCGCCTGTGTAGGCCCGTTGGAGGATCAGTTGAAAGAACAGGGTGTTGATTACGTCTGCAAGAAGTCCTTCTGGCGAGCCAATGGTAAGGCCCTCGCCATGAACGAGACTGAGGGCATGCTCAAACTCTTCGTGTCATCTCAGGATGGTCTGCTCCTTGGTTGCCATGCCTATGATGCACATGCTGCCGACATCGTCCAGGAAGTCAGTGTCCTTATGTGCAAGCACACCACTCTCAGCGAACTCTCCGACATGGTGCACATCCATCCGACGCTCTCCGAGATACTGAAAAGCGCTGCAGAATAAATCTCTGCAGCGCTCTTCTATTTCTTCTTGAACATGATGTTCTTGATGCCTAACACATGGGGTCAGTGAAGTACAATTACACATCGTTCCTGATACCGTGTGCACTGATACCTGAGTAGACTTACCAAGTAAGAGTTCCATTGTGGAAATATACCATCGTGATACGATAGTACGGTGTGTCGTCAGAAGCGGTGCATAATATGTCCTGGTGGCTGTCATAGACTTGTGGAATCTTCAACATGAACTTGTTTCTGGCCGTTTCGCTCACCCAATATGAGGAATTGGGGTTGATGTGCATCTTGGCTTTTTCAAACGTCTGAAGCAAATCTGTGTTGCCACGCAGGATGTCGAGCACCTCTTTCACGTCCTTCATACTTTGATACGGATAACTTACATAACTATGGCTCATGAAGAGTTCGGTGCTCTCGTCCTTGCTGAACGGTTCGCCATTGATAATTTTGACCTGGTCAGAATATACTTTACCGAGCACTTTCAGGAGGATGCCGCGCTTACCCTCCGTCTCCTCGCGGATACAGATGTAGCGTGAGCCGATGTAACGGCCGTATTGCAACAGACTGCTCTTCTTTATGGTTTTTTCCTGTCTCGGAAGGATGGCGATTTCGCCTAGTTTCCAGTCGTTTTTGTTTTGATCCATATCCTAAATGCTATATTTAGTTTAATACTTTATGTTGGTGGTCATCATTTCTTTCATAATTCGGTTGCAAAGGTACAACAAAAATCTGAAATACTCGTATTATTACTTAAAAAAAAAAAGTACCAGCAGATTTTTGCAAAAAGATTTGGCAATACCACCAGTTGTACGTGGGACAGATTGCTCTAAAGGAAACAGAAAGGGGACAGACAGACGAATGTGCTGTCGGTCCCCTTTTTTCAATGTACTGACTGAGGAGTTATACCAGATGCTCGATGAGGTCTGCGCGATCACCGGGGAGCATGTCGATGACAGGAATCTCGACCATCGTGTAGCAGCCAGGTTGCAGTCGCATGGAGGCACGGGCTACGTTGACGAGTACCTGACCCGTCAGGGCGGGGTTGTTGATGCTCATGTTGAACTCCAGACGTTGGTTCTGCGTCTTGCCGCTGACACCCTTGCGGACGAGGTTTACGCCGTGACCCATATCACGCACATCATCGCCAGGTCTGCCTGTGGTTCCGTATCACCGAGGAAGGTGTTGATATTGTCGGTGATACTGGCAATGAATGGTTCTGGTCTCGCATCTGTCTTCATGGCCTGAAGGGCGGCACCAAGTAACCTGTTCTCTCCATAGAGTTTGTTGGCCTTGTTTTCGGTAGTGATGATACCCTTATTGAACAGGAAGACCATCATGCCCTTCTCCAGTAGCATCTCTTGCTCTGAGGCAGGAAGCCTTGTGATTTCCTTGTTCAACAATAGCGGCTCTTCGTGGCCTGCATTGTAGTAGTTCAACTTACCCGTCTCTGTGTCGAGGACACCCACGAAGAGTCTGATGTTCTCTTTCCATTGTCTGGCCTGACTGATCACCTCCACGATGCGTGATGGCTCCGTCTCGATAGCCGTTGCCGTACGGAACTGTGCCTTTACCATTGCGGCAGCCACTGAGGCACTGACATTCTGACCTTCCACATCGCCCATACAGATGAACAGTTTTCCGTCGCGAGTGAGATAGTCGCAGATGCTGCTTCCAAAGCCCTTGGTGGGTATCGTTGAGGCATACAGTGAGAGGCCCTTTGGCAGGGTGGGGACTGTTGCGGGAGTGGCTTCTGCCAGCGCGTGCGCCACCCGTAGTTCTGTGGCTTCTCGTTCGGATGTGGTGGTGTCTTCTTTCAGCGTGGTGAAGGTCTTCAAAAGTTCCTGATGGTCTCTTCTCAGTTGTCTGTCGTGCCTACGACTATAAAACACGTAGGCGATGAATCCCAGGAACAACAGGGCCAGCGCTCCGAAGAGTCCCAGCTGTTTTTGTCTGGCCTTCTCTGCCTGTTGGTTTGTCAATACTTCCACATCCTCCACCACCTTGGCCTGTTCCTCTGTATCCAGTATCTTTGCCAGTGCCAGCGCATGGTTCAGCGAGTCGCATATCTGCATGCTGACGGCTGCTGCGGTGTCCCTGCGACCAGCCCGTAGGTTGGCCTGATACTTTTTCAACATCAGTTCCTGTATGTCGTCCACCGAAACCGATGCCTCCTTTTGTCCCATCATGGCGTTCAGACTACTGTAATTGTCGGCTGCCTCGTTCCATCGTTCTGCTGCCGCGAGGTAGTCGTTGCCATTGATCTTCCCCTCTGGTGTCTTACTGAACAGGGTGGCCTTGAATGCCTCATACACCTTGGCAGCCTCCTCCTTCTTGCCGAGTCTTTCCAGGGCGATGGCCTGATAGATGTCGAAGCGTGCCAGTTGCTTGTCGATGTATTCCGCATTGGCATCCGAGTGCTGTTCGTATTCGTTCAGCATCTCTCCGAAGTGGCCCGTCCATGTCAGGGCAGACTGATATTTCTTGATGTGGTTGTAGAAATAGGCAATGTTGATCAGACCAGCGATGGCATCCTTATAGGCAGCGTCGCTGTGGGTCTTGCTGATATTGTCCTTATGCTTCTGGTAGGCACGTTTGAAGAGGTCATCGGCATCACTCTCGTTGTTGCCATCACTCTCCTGACAGCATCCGATATAGATGAGCAGGTTCACGTAGTCACTGGTGGAGTCGCACTTCAACTCTTCCAACCGCTGGGCGGCAGGCAGGGCTATTTTGAGGGCTCCTTTATAGTCGCCTCTCACGCTGAGCAGGTTGGCCAGACGACTGGCAGTCTTGGCGTAGGTGTCGAGGTCTTCCTTGTCTGTGGAGTTGCTGGCTGCTTCGAGGGCTGTCTTCCAGTAGAACTCCGCCAAACGGTTCTTCTTCATCTTGTCGCTGGCATAGCCTTTCCAGTAGTAGGCTTCCGCCTGCGTCAGACATCCCTGCTTTTCCAGACTGTCGGAAAGTGTCAACAGCCTGTTGAAGTCTCTTGCCTTGTGGGCCGTTTCTATCATGCGCCCCGCCTTGGCACTCTGTTCCTTACTCGGCCCACTGCTGCATGCCGCAGTCAGCATTGCAGCCACGATGATTAATAGCCAAACTCTTGATTGTTTCATCTCTCTTCGTTTTTAGTTTCATTTCTGCTGCAAAAATAGTGAAAATCGCGCAAAGTACAAAATAAAAGGGTAAAAAATGCGGTTCTTTTGTGTCAGATGCAATCACTTCAAAACTTGTCCCTTCCGTTTTTGTTGAATGATTTTGGGAATTCGTTGAATGTACTATTTTTGTCGGAAAAAGAAATAATTCGAGAATTATTTGGAAGAGAAGAGAAAATAGTCTATTTTTGCACCGTGAAACGAGAGGCCAAGTAGAGCCACGATGTGCGGAACGGTGGCATCCGTGTGATGATGAGCAATTCGACCTTGCCGCTTGGTTTCTTTCACTCCATACAGCGACTGCATCACTCCAAAGTGGCGCGGTCGTTTTTTTTATCTTGACCGCACCACCGCACCACCGCACCGTTTACCCGTTTTTAGGCGTTCAGGCGCGTTGGCGCGTCTTTTGCATTTTTCGAATTCCGACACATACAGTAGGTCACACCTAACGACCTAACGTACTCACTTTTGTATTTTTCCAGTTGTTAGCATATCCGCATGCAGTTACCCACTTACCCACTTACCCACTTCGGACATTTAGTATTTTACCCTTTCTTTTAGTTGTACTATTTACACTTAATATTTT
>JAFWTK010000049.1 GCA_017518935.1 Prevotella sp. | reverse complement strand
CAGCATGTTCGGATGAGCCATATCTATCTTGGCGCGCAACACCAAGGTACCTGGTTCGCACTTGCCGCTGTTCATGAATTCGAAGAGTTTCAGACTCTCTTCTACAGGACGGTCACGGAAGGGACTGTTCGTGCCAGGACTGGTGGTCGTACCCTTCTGCTGGGCAATCACTTCAGAACTTTGCTCATCCACATAGGCGCGACCCTGTTTGATCAGCCACACGGCAAAATCCCAGAGTTCCTGGAAGTAGTCGCTGGCGTAGTAGACATTTGCCCACTGGAAACCGAGCCACTTGATGTCGTTCTCGATGCTCTCTATATATTCGGTATCCTCCTTGATGGGGTTGGTGTCATCGAAACGGAGGTTGCACTGGCCACCGTATTTTTTGGCAAGCCCAAAGTCGATGGCGATGGCCTTGGCGTGGCCGATATGCAGATAACCGTTAGGCTCTGGTGGGAATCGGGTCTGCATCCTGCCGCCGTTCTTACCCTCAGCCAGGTCGTTGATGACTTTCTGCTCAATAAAACTTACTGAGCGTCTCTCCTCACTCTCATTCTTAATCTTCTCTTCCATATATCTCAGTTCTTCAATTTTATCAATTCTATTTAATTCCTCTTTCGTTCAGCGCCTTCGAGTATTTGGCCGCATTCTTCAGGTGTTCGCTGTAGGTACGCGCAAAATTGTGGGTACCAGAGAAGTCCTCTTTGGCACACATATAGAGGAAATCATGCGCCACACGGTTCAGTACGGCGTCAATGCCCTTGATGGAGGCAATCTTAATCGGCCCTGGGGGGAGTCCTGCGTTCTTATAGGTGTTATAGGGACTGTCGTAGCGCAGCATATCGTGGTAGATGCGCTTCAACTCAAACCGTTTCATGGCAAACTTGATGGTGGGGTCGGCTTGTAGGGGCATGCCCTGCTTCAAGCGATTCAGGTACATCCCCGCTATCATCGGCTTCTCAGCGTTGTTGGCCGTTTCCTCATCTATGATGCTCGCCATGGTGCATATCTCATTAGGTGTCAGTCCTAAGGCTGTGGCCTTGGCTGTGCGCTCTCCGTTCCAGAACTGGTTGTGCTCTTTCTGCATACGTTCCATCAGTCCGTCGAGACTCACGTTCCAGTACACTTCATAGGTGTTGGGTACAAACAGGCAGGCGATGGTGGTCGTGTCATACCCCCACCGTTTGCAGAAATCATTGTCTGCCAGAGATGTTGCTATCGTCAGACTGTCTAACATCAATTTCTTGGAGAGCACCCCTGCCAGTCTGTCTGCCGTTCTTGACTCGGGTATGGTCAGTTTCTCTGCTTCCTGATGTCCATTCTTCAGGTTTCGGAAGGTGTTTAGTACACTTATACCAGGCTTGATGGCGTAACGTCCGGTACGTACCTTATCTTTATAGGCTGAATGCCTGGCGATGCACTTGAAACCCGCCATCGCGTGCTCTGAGGCGTAAGGCTGCAACTTGGCAAAAACGGAGTCGACACTGTCATCGTCGTCAATATAGGCATAACCTATGGTCTCTTTCTCTTCAGCAAAGTCTGTCAGGAAAAAGTAATAGAGCAGCCCTGCGACAACCAAAGCGCTGAGGACTACTGGTATCAGATAATACGATGTCTTTATTGTCTTCATTTGCATCTGTCTCTTAAAAACCGCTGCAAAGATACAACTATTTTTCGACAAAGCAACGCTTTTTGGGGGGAAATGTTTTGTCATTCGCGTAGTTTTTCGTAACTTTGCACAAAGAATTTGTTCGAATATGAAACTGAGATTCACGATAAACTACGGGACACAGTGGGGTGAAGGCCTCCATGTGGTCATTTCATATAAAAGCATTGACGGCATGGTGCGCACATCGAACCTGCTGATGCAGACCGATGACGGGTTCTGCTGGACCTTGGAGACGGCAGCCATCGAGTCGCGCCAGCATCCCATTGCCTCGTTCACCTATTATTATCAGGTGGAGGATGGTGAAGGGCGTGTGTTGCGCAGGGAGTGGAGGGGGGTGCCACGGAGTTTTCACTTTGACTCGACAAAGAACTTCGTGATGCCCGACCTTTGGCGCGATATTCCTTTGCAGTACCATCTTTACAGTAGTGCTTATAAGACGACGGTGGGGTTGCCTCACGACGAGGCCGTTCAGACATTGCGTCAGCCACTTTATCGCAAGACCATTCTTTTTCGCGTGTCGGCTCCCCAATTGCGCAAAGGACAGTCGCTGGCGCTTTTGGGCAGTCACCCTGCCTTGGGCGACTGGAATCCTGCCCGTTATCTGAGAATGGAGTATGCTGGTCAGTACGACTGGATGCTCTCTGTGAATGTGGAGAGTATCCTGCTGCCGTTGGAGTACAAATATGTGATTATTGACGATGCGACGAATACGCTCGTGACCTGGGAAGAGGGCGACAACCGTACTACTGAGGGGCTGTTGCCTGCCGATCTGACAGTAGTGCCTGACGGGACGGTGCTGGTGGTGTATGGCGAAAGTCTGCGGGTGAAGGAACAGACATGGCGGGCGGCAGGCATGGTGGTGCCGGTGTTCAGTCTGCGCAGTGAGCATTCTTGTGGCGTGGGCGACTTCGGTGACCTCAGGCGGCTCGTGGATTGGGCTGTGACCACGGGGATGAAGGTGATACAGACGCTGCCAGTAAACGATACCACCACCGATGGCGGCTGGCATGACTCTTATCCCTATAATATCGTGTCGGCTTTTGCCCTGCATCCGCACTATCTCGATTTGGAGACACTCGGTACGCTGAAAAGTAAGATGAAGATGACTGCTTTCCAACGCCAACGCAGGGAACTGAATGCCTTGGGTTACAGTGACTATGAGGCTGTGGGGCGGGTTAAATCGGCTTATGTGCAGGAGATATTTGCCGAGAAAGGGCAGCAGACACTCGACAGCAAAGCGTTCAAGGCATGGTTTGAGGAGAATAAGTTCTGGTTGGAGCCTTATGCCAGGTGGATAGCCGGACATTCCGGCTATTCCGGAGAATCCGGCTTGATATACTTTATTCAGTACCACCTCCATCTGCAATTAAAGGCCGTTGCTGACTATGCCCGTTCGAAGGGTGTGGTGCTGAAAGGCGACATCCCTATTGGGGTCAATCGTGACAGCGTGGAGACTGCCACCCATCCTGAACTCTTCAACATGGACTGTCAGACAGGTGCGCCGCCAGATGTTTTCTCGCAGAATGGTCAGAACTGGGGATTTCCTACTTATAGGTGGAGTGGGGGACTGGTTGACTGGTTCCAAAAGCGCCTGCGGTGGATGGCACAGTATTTCGATGCCTTCCGCATTGACCACATCCTCGGTTTTTTCCGTATCTGGGAGATTCCCAATGATGCCCTCTTTGGACTGCTTGGACATTTTTCTCCGGCACTGCCGCTGGCTGTCAGCGAGATAGAGTATTTCGGACTGCCCTTCCGCAAGGACTTTATGACGCGGCCCTTCATCAACGACCGTGTGATTACGCGACTCTTCGGTATCCATGCACAGTATGTCCGAGAGAACTATCTTATCCCTCGCAGTTACGGACTCTACGACCTGAAAGCGGAATATAACACCCAGCAGAAGGTGAGGGCCTGCTTTGAGGGGCGTGGCGACGAGAACAGTCTGTGGATACGCGATGGCCTCTACCGCCTGATCAGTGGGGTGCTCTTTGTGGAGGATCCCCGGCAGAGAGATATGTATCATCCGCGTATCGGGGCTTTCAACGAGCCTGTCTATGAGGCCCTGACCAATGAGGAGAAAGAAGCCTATATGCGACTCTATAATAATTACTATTATCAGAGGCATAACTTCTTCTGGGGCAGTGAGGCCATCCGCCGACTGACGGAGGTGTTTGGCGACACTCGGATGCTCTGTTGTGCAGAGGATTTAGGCATGTTGCCAGACTGTGTGGCACCTGTGCTTGACCAACTGCGTATTCTGACTCTTGAAATACAATCGATGCCGAAACACAGTGGGTTTGAGTTTACGCACCTCGACGGCAATCCCTATCGCAGTGTAGCGACATTCTCTACCCACGATATGCCACCGTTACGCCTCTGGTGGGAGGAGAGTCCAGAGCGCACCCAGCGTTATTATGTGACGATGCTCCAGAAACAAGGCCATGCACCTGAACACCTGCCTGCACACTTGGCGGAGGAGATCATTGCCCGGCATCTATATTGTCCTTCAATGCTCTGTATGTTGTCATTGCAAGACTGGTTGGCAATGGATGGTGAACTGCGTTCGAAGAATCCCCGGGAGGAGCGCATCAATTTGCCCAGTGATGCCTATAACCGTTGGAAGTATCGTATGCACCTCACCATCGAGGAACTTCTCAAGGCCGATAAATATAATAACAAGGTACGCACGATGGTAACGCGAAGTAAGCGATGATGTACGACACTTATATCTTCGACCTTGACGGGACACTGTTGGATACATTGGGTGATCTGGCGGCATCGGTGAATTACGCCCTTCGGAGGCATGGGATGCCGGAGCATTCGTTAGACGATGTGCGGAGATTCGTGGGAAATGGTGTCTGCAAGTTGATGGAACGTGCGGTACCCGATGGTACTGCAAATCCACTATTCGAAGAGGCGTTTGCCACTTTTCGTGAGTATTATTTGTATCACTCATTGGATACCACCCATCCTTACGAGGGTATTCCAGAGACATTGGCTGCACTACGTGAGAGAGGCTGTCGTCTGGCGGTGGTGAGCAATAAGATGCGGAAGGCCACAGAGGAACTCTGTCGGCATTTCTTCCCAGACACCATTGAAGTCGCCATTGGCGAGGATGAGGCTGCCGGTATCCAGAAGAAACCCGCTCCAGATACGGTCTTTGCAGCCTTGGATGCCCTGGATTCCATGGAAGTCTTAGGCTCTCCAGGGTTCTCCCTCGGATCCCCTCGGATCCATACTGCATCCACCGTGTATGTCGGCGATAGCGATGTCGATATTGAAACCGCCCATAATGCCGGCATCCCCTGCGTCAGCGTACTCTGGGGCTTTCGCGACAAAGATTTCCTGATACAACACGGAGCGAAGACCTTCATCTCCGCTCCGCAAGAACTCCTTGATAATCATAGGTAATCCTAGGATGTCTCAGGAATGCCTAAGAAATCCTAGATACTTTGCAATCTCGCAATATATTTCCCAAGAATATCGAACTCCAGATTTACGACGGACCCCACTCTGATGTCGCAGAAGTTGGTGTGTTCGAAGGTGTAAGGGATAATCGCCACCTGGAAAGTGTTCGATGTCGGATTGCAAACGGTGAGAGAAACCCCATTGACGGTGACACTGCCCTTATCGACGGTGAAATAGCCCTTCTTTGCCATCTCGCGGTCTTCAGGATATTCGAAAGTGAAGTAGGTGCTGCCGTTGGCATCTTCCATCGCGATGCACTTAGCAGTCTCGTCGACATGCCCCTGTACGATATGTCCGTCAAGTCGTCCGTTCATCAGCATAGAACGCTCTACATTCACTTTGTCGCCCACCTGCAACAGACCGAGATTACTGCGATCGAGGGTTTCCTTCATGGCGGTGACCACATATGTGCCGTCAATAATCTTGACCACAGTAAGGCATACGCCGTTGTGGGCGATGCTCTGGTCTATCTTCAACTCGTTGACGAAGGAACACTTCAACGTAAAATCAATATTCTCGCGGTCTTTCTTTATCGCCACAACGGTGGCAAACTCTTCAACAATTCCAGAAAACATAATTCTTAATTCTCAAATTCTAAAATCAAAAACACATAAAAAAGCGGGTGCGTGCCGATGATTTGGTGAAAACTCCTGTTTCACATGATTTGGGTGCTCTCCGTCGTTGTAATCCACCGGCATCTTGATGCTCTCCCGAGGGATGTGGCCCGCCATTGGCAAGAGAAACTGGCCCGGATTGATTTTTATAATGTAGAGTATCCCGATCTATACGGCACGACCCGAATTCTTTTGCAAAGATACAATTTTTTTCTTAATGTTCAAAGAAAAAGGAAGGATTTTATTATCTTTGCAACAAATTTTATGATTATGAGCAAGAATATCTGCATCGTGGCGGGTGCCCGTCCGAATTTTGTGAAGGTTGCCCCATTGGTGAGAGCCATCCGTAAGTCAGGACAGGCTGAGTATCTGTTGGTGTATGCTGGGCGGGAGGATGACCCAACTTTGGAACCGTCGTTATTCGACGATTTGCAGATGCCGCGCCCAGACTTCTACTTGGGCGTTGATAGTGTGAAGTTGAATGAGATTACGAGTCGTGTCATGGCCGAGTTTGACCTTTTCCTCGATACACATTCTGTGGATGTGGTGATTGTGGTGGATGATCTGGCCTCCACGATGGCGGCGGCTATCGTCACCAAGAAACGGGGCATCCGTCTGGCGCATCTCGTGGCGGGTACACGTTCCTTCGATATAAACATGCCCAAGGAGATCAATCGTCTGGTGATCGATGCCCTCAGCGACTACCTGTTTACAGCGGGTGTCAAGAGTAACAGCGTGGCTACCCGTGAACAGCAGTCGGAATCGTCGCAGACCTATATGGTGGGAAATATCCTGATGGATACCCTGCGCTTCAACCACGACAGACTCCAAAAGCCTGCCTTGATGGAAGGCGTATCAGGCCCTTATATCGTCTTTACTTTGAATCGACGGGCATTGTTAGCAGATGAGGAAAAAATGCACCAAATGACAGAAGTGATAATACAGGCAGCAGGTGATGTGACAGTAATTGCACCCTTGCGACAGGAAGCCCGCAATATACTTGACAGATATGATGATAAAATACTGGTTTCTAAACCATTAAGATATTTGGAGTTTTGTTGGCTGGCGACCCATGCAATTGGTGTGATCACCGATTCTGGCAATGTGGCGGAAGAGGCAACGTTTAATGGCGTTCCCTGTATCACGCTCAACAACTATACCGAGCATCAGGAGACGGTTACTGTGGGCTCCAATGTACTGGTTGGCGAGGATCCCGACCGACTACATGAGGCTGTGATAGACATGGTCAGTGGTAGATGGAAAAAGTGCGCCCTTCCCGATCGTTGGGATGGACGCACTGCAGAGCGAATCGTTCAGATTCTCCTAAACTAATATAGGAAACCCTAGGATAACCTAGGATAGCCTAGTAATTTTCAGCCTTAATCTGGAAGTAAGCCTGCGGATGGTTGCAGACGGGGCACTCTTCTGGTGCCTTCTTGCCGATGACGATATGTCCGCAGTTGCTGCACTGCCAGATGACATCGTTATCCTTTGAGAACACACGTTCCTTGTTGATATTATCCAATAACTTACGATAGCGTGCCTCATGCTCCTTCTCAATCTTGCCTACGGCTTCAAACTTCTCGGCAATTTCGTCGAAACCCTCCTCACGGGCTTCCTTTGCCATGCGGGCATACATATCTGTCCACTCGAAATTCTCGCCGTTGGCTGCTGCCTCCAAATTATCAGGCGTACTCTTGAT
>JAFWTK010000048.1 GCA_017518935.1 Prevotella sp. | reverse complement strand
GTTTCGTCAACTGCGAGGACTGTACGGTGGAGGACCTGACCATCGGTCATACCGAGGGAGGCTTCTGTGACGGTGGTGTTATCGGTGTGAAAGGTGGAAAGCAGATTCTTGTCAATAGGTGCGACCTTTATGGCTGTGGCACCTACGGCGTGGTTTTGAGAGAGACCACAGACTTCTCTATGATCAAGTCGAACATCCACGATTGTACCTATGGCATTATGGAACTTCAGAACTGTATGGCCGTGAAGTTCACAACCTGCGACTTCTTCAATAACCGTGAATACGCCCTCATCGAGGCTTGGGGTGTTGATGGCTTGGTCTTCGATGACTGTCGTTTCTTCGCCAACTGGGGCGATGCGCCGCTTTTCAGTCTCGACAACACCTTCTATCTGATGGGCTGTCAGATCTATCATCCCACGGAGCACCTCGGTTCGATAGACAAAGCCGAGCAGACAGGTGCCAAGACGGTGTTCAATGCCAACCCGCTTGATAAGGATGTCAAGAGCCGGAACCTCGGTCCTAAATAACTATATTATATAATAAGGTACGCGTATGAGAAGATTCGCATCACTCGTCATGTTGCTCGTCACGCTACTGACGGTACAGGCACAGGAAAACACCTCACTTGAAGATATCAATAAAGGGTGGGGCACAAAGACGATCAATAACGTGATTAACGGCAGTCTCGGTATCATGCTGGAACGCTTCGACCAGACCTGGCCTACATGGATGGTGGGAGTCGTACGGCAGACGATGGAGAAAGGCCTCGCCGAGGAGGTGCTCGACGAAGAGACGGAACTCACCGTCACCGTCGATACCAAGAACGGCTTTGTCTGTGTGGGCGATGCCGGTACCGACGGCGAGTATATGTCAGCCTGTTATTGGAACCGACCCAATGGCCATAAACTGTTGGCAGTTCTCTTGGGCAAGCCCACAGACCCCTGCATCGAGGTGCTGTGTACCTACGACTACGACCCGCAGAAGAAAGCCCTTATCCCCGAGCCTTCTATCCTGAAGGGCTATCGTTGGGGCGACAAGGGGGAATATCAGCAGATATTCTGCAATCTGCCGCGGACGGGAAAGAACGTCACCGTCGAGGATTGGAGCGGCGAAGAAGGCCCCGTGGTGCATACGTTCACCTGGGACGGTACGAAGCCCGTCTATGCTAAGACCGAACCCCTCGAATATGACGACGGCTTGGCTGACATCCCTGTCAGTTTCCGGGGCGCCCAGCCGAATGTCAAGGACTTTGTCGCTGCCTTGCTCGCTAGTAACACAGGGGAAAATATGAATGGATTGAGAGAAGCGTGGCGATTCTACAAGAACGGCATGAAACAGATGCCTGGCGACGACCTCATTGTTGACACCCAGAACGGCTATGTGGGCTATGAGTCGAAGGACGATAACTCGCGACAGGTCATCGAGTGCTGCTACTGGAACTATGCCGACAAGAAGCATAAGTTGGTGGCTGTCAGCAACGACGATTATATGAACGGCAAACCCATTGTCGGGCAATTCTCCGGTGTGGAATTCTATATCTACGACAATGCTTCCCGTACCATGAAAGTGGCTTATGCCCAGGACCTAAGTGCCGAGATCGATGTCCCTGCTGGCGAGACGGTTGTCACTCATGCGTTGCCCCGTACGGGAAAGACGATGATCTACACGATCCACACTGCCTCTGGCAAGATAGCGAAGCGCCTCACCTGGAACGGTTCGAAATTCATACCTGAATAAGAATGAAAGTCATATGAAGAAACTCATGCTTTTGGCCATCTGCGCGATGGCAGTGATGATCAGTTGTAAGAACCAGGGACAGACGGCACCTGCCGACAGTAATGACTCGATGGCAGTAGCCGCTGTCATAGACAGTATCATCGAGGAGAACGACACCACCCCGTTGCCTATGTTCCTCATCGGCACCGACGGGAAGTACATGCAGATGCTCTACTGGACGAGTGTCGAGGAGCCGCAGCGGAATGAGGATAACGAAGACTACTACGATACCTGGCACCAGAACTGGGAGTTTCAGGAGATGTTCCGTCGCAACGCCGCCCAGTACACCAACCTGCTCGATGGCGACAACATCATCAAGATCAAGTTCATCGACGAGGTGCTGAAAGATCCTGACGGCAAGATGCCTTCCATGGGTGAGATCCACCGCAAGGAGATCCCCTCGCTCTGTGCCCGTTTCGACTATGTCAATGCCAAGGACAAGCCAAAGGCAGATGAGGATGGCTTCGTCGTCGATACCTGGGGTCGTGTCATCGTCACCGACAGTTACCTGAACTCACGTAAGCGTCTAGAAATCAAGCATCTCGACGAAGAGGGTGGTTATCCCAAACTCCCTGCCGACATCGTCAAGCAGTTGGAGAAGGAGTACGGCATGAAGGCAGCCAATTCCAGGAAGATAGAACAGATCGGAGGCCGTTACGTACATGGCACCATCGAGTTTGAGGGCGAATACAAGAACGGTCCCAAGGATCCCTACAACAAAGACCGCAAATATGCCCTCGCCCTGGAACTCCTGATCGACAGTGGCAAGGTCTATCGGTATGAGTCGCTGGGCTACTACGACGAGGAATACGGTTCCTCCTGGAATGCCGATGCCGACGGCTATATCTCCAACGATATCGTGGCAGCCTTCGAAGGCCCGAAGGGTCTGGAACTCTGTTACACCCACGGTGCCCCCGAGAGTTTCTGTGTCGGTATGATCTACCTGCGCGACGGTAAACTCTTCGAGCATCAGTACGAGATGTACCATGCCCTGGTCGATGAGGAAATACCCGTCTGGAAGAAGGACTTCGCAGAGATGAAAAAACTTTACCTCGACGACGATCCCCACAGTCACAAATACGTCGAACTCACCAAGTGGGCTCACTGCTATATCGACTACGACAACGAGTGGGTCTGGTTGCGCGACAGTGTAGATAAGAATGGTGCCATCTTCATCCGCAAGGACGGTAAGTTCCGTCTCGTCGATGTGGAGAATGCCCACCAGATGCCCACGTCTTGCCAGAAGGACGGCATCTCTTACCTCAAGTTCAGCGGCCCTGCCGGTGGCCCCGCCTACCAGCACATCATCTATGCCTTCCAGAATGGCAAGCAACTGTGGAAACTCTTCGTCCTCGAAGTCTATGGCGAGATCGATGAATGCACGCTCAATGGCAAGAATATCTCCAAGGAGCAGGGCAAGGCCTACCTTGATAAGGTGCCTGAAGGCAAGGAGATCAACGCATGGTTTAAGGATATAAATGGTGATGAATAAATCTGACATGAAGAAATATCTGATAGTAGTGGCTTGCGTCCTGGCGATAGTGGGGTGCAAGCAGAAACAGGGACAGACGGAGAGTGATGCCGCAACAACAGACTCCGTACAGACGGAAGAGACGGCAGACGGGAAACTGTTCACACCTGCCGAAATCGGTAGTCGATGGACTAACAAGAATATCCATGTGGCTGACGGCGGCGAGCAGCCCGACATCATAACCCTGCTCAAAGCCTTCCATGTGGCTTGGCCGACAGAGTCTGCCAACCTGTTGTTAGGTATGGCGGCAGACAAGGTCACCCGCCAGTTGAACCCCGACACGGGCGGCGGCATGGAGATCGACTATAAGAACGGCTTTGCCACCGTGCAGCCTGGCGACACTGACGAAGACCGTCTTTTTACCTCTGTCTGGAAGCGTCCGAACGGTCACCGACTCTTCGGTCTCTGGCTCTACACACCCTTGGCCGACAACCGCAGCAAGGCAGAAGGAGAGGCGCTCTGCTTCTACGACTACGACCCGAAGACCTTTATGCTGACACCTGAAACGGATAATGCCATCACCCGCTTCCAGCCCTCGAAGGACTGCTACCTCCAGTACAAATTCCCCGACATGGGGCGCGATATGGTGGTGGGTGAGACAGATCAGAACGCTATCACCAAATGGCACGTCTTCGCTTACGACGGCACGACCTTTAAGGAAGAGACAGCCTATACCGACGACGAATTGCGTGACGCTGCCGTGGGCCTCTGGAAGAGCACCGACCCGAAACTGCCTCTGACCTTCCGCGTCACCATCGACGAAGAAGACTGGTCTCAGGTCACCGACTGCCGCATCTATGGCGTTGAGGATTGGGAGTGCGTCGCGTCGGCCTATGAAGGCTTCTTCTATGTCATCGAGCAGAATCCGAAAGGCTATCTCGATGATGATGAGGAGGAATCCAAATTCCAGCCCTCGCTGAGTTGCGCTTTCCTGCTGACCAAGGACGGTCGCCTGCGGGGTGGCTACAAGATGACCCTTCCCAGCGGCAAAGAGCACAACGGCATCATGACCATGGTGAAGCAGAGCCAGTTGAATGACTACGCAGAATAAAGACTGAACACGATGAAGAAGACAGTATTTGCATTACTCGCCTTGCTCATGATGAGCACGACGGCGCTTTTCAAATTGATGGTCGACACCATCATGTGAATATAAGTAACTTACATCATTAAATATAATCGTATCAATAAACCATAAAAATGAAACAAAGAATTCTGAGGGCAGCCATGCTGCTGCTTGTGACAATGTTCACAATTTTTGCCCCTCCCAGTGAGGTGTGGGCTGACAATGTGACGTACATCAACGCCAATGGTACTGAGCAAACCGTCGATGCGACGGCAGTGACTGACGAGACGACAGCGATGGGTTCGGCTGGCCAGACGACGTGGTATTACGTCAGCGGCCATGTTAACAACGTGAACCGCATCGAACTGGCAGGTACCGTCAACCTGATTTTAGTTGACAATTGTAATTTCTATGTTGGCGATGGTCTGCATCTCTCAAGTGGCAACACGCTGAACGTCTATACGCAAAACGGTGACAACGGTCTGCTTCGGGCAGATAAGCGCAACAATGACGCTGCCATCGGCGGTAACGGTGGTGCAGATGCAGTTGGACAAGGCGGCAGCGGCGAGGATGCCGGCGACGTCAACATCTACGGAGGTTATGTATATGCATACGGTAATCTCGGTGGCGGCGACGGCGGCGACGGCGAAGAAGATTGGCAGGATGCCGGTTATATCGAGGGCATTGGCGGCAACGGCGGCTCTGCTGGCAATATTTGTATATATGGCGGCAAAGTCTATGTCTATAATGCCATGATGGGTGGCGGCCGTGGCGCCTATGGTAATAATGCTTTTGGCAGCGATGGCGGAGCCACGATCTCTCTGTCGTGGACGAAAAACAATAATTCTGTCCGTGCCAACAAGTACAATGGTACGGTGACGCTACAGAAGGCGTTTACGGACGAATCTTGTACAAACTATCCGGCTGGACCGGTTTCCGATAATAGCACCATCAATGAAAAGGAACTGTTGTCCGCTAACGCCGTTATAGAATATGCGCAGACCTCCCCTACCTGTACTCAGGACGGCTACTCGCAGGACTTCTGGTTCATGCCTGCTACGCAGCAATACTTTGCCGACGCGGACTGTACACAGGAGATCACCAAAAACGATGTCGTGATTCCTGCCACGGGCCACGTCATGGATTATCATGCCGCAAAGAGTGCTACCTTCACCACGGCTGGTTACATGGAGTACTGGTATTGCGAAAATTGCAAGAAATATTTCGGTGACCAATACGGAAAAGAAGACCTGTATTTGGACGATGCTTCCTCGCTGACCTACAGCGCAGAGGGCAATTCCACCGACGGCTATTCCATCCGTGTACCGAAGATGGGTAAGGCTGTCCTGACTCTCGACAACAGTGTCACCTCGTTCAAGATCTACGATGACGGCGGCGAGGGTGGCTCGACGACAGACAGCAATCAACCAGGCAACTACAGCAACGGCTGCACGGGCCAACTGGTGCTGATCGCTCCAGAGAATTATGCTGTTCAACTGACGGGTGACGTCATGACAGAGCATGGTTGGGATTATCTGACCGTCTATCGCGGCACGACAGCGGATGACAGCAACATACTCCTGAATCGGAAGCACAGCGATGGTCAAGGTGACGTCACCAGCATAGGCTCGCATACCGCCACCAGCATGCTGCTCTCTTTCATTTCGGATGGCGGTACTAATTATGCAGGTCTCGACCTGACTGCGACGTTGATTGATGCAACCCCGCACAGCATTACCATCAGTTCTGCAACGGGCGGTGAACTCACCGGACCTTCTAAAGCCGTCAAGGACGAGCCGGTTACGCTGACTGTCACGCCAACAGACAACTATGTGTTGAGTGGCATTACGGTGACAAACAATGATACCAATGAAAGTGTGGAAGTCGCCGGCGCTGAGTGGTATAGTGATCACGCCACGTTCACAATGCCTGATGCGAACGTCACCGTGACGCCGACATTCACTACCGAGACGGCAAACCTTTCCATCAACATGCCCAAGGAGGGTTTTGTGACGATTACGATTCCTTCGACGGTCACCTCGTTCAAGATCTACGATGACGGTGGTGCCGACGGCAACTATAGCGACAACAGCGACGGCTATCTGGTGCTGAAGGCTCCTGACGGCAAGCAGATGATGCTGACGGGTACTATCCTGACGGAATACTCTTATGACCACCTGACCGTCTATCGCGGTACAACCGATGACTACGAAAACGTGCTTCTTTCCTATAGGTCGAGCAATGTGGATAATAACTACAATCCGCTATCTACTGGTATCGGTACATATAGCGCTACCGAGATGCTGCTCAAATTCTATTCGAATGATGAGAACAACTATGCCGGTCTTGACCTGACGGTACGGTTGATGAGCGACGAATACGAGAACCCGATTTTCTACGTGGATGCCGACGGTGAGGAACAAATGGCGGAAGCAACACTGGTAACCTACGGGACAACAACGATGGGTAAGGCTGGTGAGACGACGTGGTATAATGTCAGCGGCATTGTAAATATCTCCGACCGCATAGAATTAGCAGGTACCGTCAACCTGATTTTGACTGATGGCTGCGAACTATATGCCAATTACGGTATGCATCTGCCGGCAGGCAACACGCTGAACGTGTTTACACAAAGCAGCGGCAGTGGCAAACTCAGTGCATGGTATTATGACGACTATGGAGCAGCCATCGGCGGTAATGGCGGCAACGACGAAAACGGTGGCGAAGATGGCGGTGTCGTGAATGTCTATGGCGGCATTTTCTTCTGCAACGGACTTCTTGGCGGCGGTAAGGGCAAGACCAACGGCACGGCCACCATCAATCTGTCGTGGACGAACGCAGAGGACGCCGTCTTTGCCGACCCGTACAACGGCAAGGTGACGCTGCTGAAGGACTTTACGAACAAATATGGTAAAAACTATGTCGCTGGCGTAGTAACTGATTACTCCGGAATCAATGATAGGGAACTCCTGTCCGGCATTGCATCCGTGTTCCATGCGCGGAGCGAAGCGTCGTGTACCCAGGAAGGCTACGCGCAGGACTGCTGGTACAAGATTGCTACCCAGAAGTATTATGCCGACAAGGCCTGCACACAGGAGATTGATAAGAACGCTGTCCTGATTCCTGCCACGGGCCACGTCATTAGGCATACGGAGGGGGCTGCGGCCACCTTCAGCCAGGCAGGTTCCGTAGAGTACTGGTATTGCGAACGTTGCAGAAAATACTACTGCGACGAAAAGGGCGAGTTCGAGATCAACGGTTTCGACCCCACTGATTCTGAGAATCCTGTTGACCTGACATTCGGCGTTGAGGGCAATGCTACCGACGGCTATTATGTAAGGATGCCGAAGTACGGTATTGGTACGCTGAACATCGACGACGACGTCACCTCGTTCAAGATTTACGACGACGGCGGTGCCGACAAGGACCACAGCAACAACTGCAACGGCAGGCTGGTGCTGAAGGCACCTGAAGGCAAGCAGGTCATGCTGTCGGGTAATATCTTGTCGACTAATTCCCTGACCGTCTTCAGTGGAACAACCGTCAATTATGAAAACTATCTCTGGAGCGGGTCGAGCGAATGGGATGATGATGAAGACCATCCGATTGCTACCAGCATCGGCACGGCGAATGCCACTACCATGCTGCTCAGATTCCAAACAGGTAGTGGAATCTGCTATGCCGGTCTTGACCTGACGGCTGAACTGGTGCCAGAAGGCTACAACCTCGTATCCTACGTGGATGCCAACGGCGAGCAGCAGATAGTGAATGCAACACCGGTAACCAACGAGACGAAAACGATGGGTACGGCAGGTGAGACGACGTGGTATTGTGTCCAAAGTTATCCTTATTTAAGCAAGCGCATAGAATTGGCCGGTACCGTGAACCTGATTCTGACCGATTACTACCAACTGGAAGCCGAAGGTGGTCTGCACCTGCCGGCAGGCAGCACGCTGAACGTGTTTACACAAAGCAAGGGCAGAGGCAAACTCATTGCAGGGTCTGGGGATGACTATGAAGCAGCCATCGGCGGTAATGGCGGTGACGACGAAGACGACGGCGAAGACGGCGGTGTCGTGAATATCTATGGCGGCATGGTCTCATGCAACGGACCTCTTGGCGGCGGTAAGGGTAAGACCAACGGCACGGCCACCATCAATCTGTCGTGGACGAATGCATGGGATGCCATCGATGCTACCCAATACAACGGTACGGTGACGCTGTCGAATGACTTTACAGACGAAAAGGGTAACAACTATGCCGTTGGCGCAGTCGCTGATAATTCCAATATCAATAATAAGCAACTCCTGCCCCTCAACGCAACTAAGTTCTGTAATAAAGCCAAAGGCTCGTGTACCGAGAATGGCTATGCGCAGGACTGCTGGTTCAAGTACGCTACTCAGAAGTATTATGCCGACCAGGCCTGCACACAGGAACTCGTAACGGACGACGTGCTGACTCCTAAGGGACATCACATGACGCATACGGAAGGAACGGAAGCCACCTTCGCCCAGGCAGGTACCGTAGAATACTGGTATTGCGAACGTTGCGAAAAATACTTCTGCGACGAAGAGGGCAAGTTCGAGATGCGTGATTTCGACCCCTCTGCCGCTACTGATCTGACATTCGGCGTAGAGGGCAATGCTACCGACGGCTATTATGTAAGGATGCCGAAGTACGGTACCGGTACGCTGAACGTCGACAATAGCGTCATCTCGTTCAAGATTTACGACGACGGCGGTGCCGACGACAACTACAGCGACAACTGCAACGGCAGTCTGGTGCTGAAGGCTCCTGACGGCAAGCAGATGATGCTGACGGGTACTATCCTGACGGAATACTATCTGGACGTGCTGACCGCCTATCGCGGTACGACAGCCGATGATGACAACATGCTTATCGAGAGGTCGAGTTATCCGGATGATGACGACAATCCGACATCTACTGGTATCGGTACATATAATGCTTCCGAGATGTTGCTCAACTTCCGTTCGAATAATGAGAACAACTATGCCGGTCTCGACCTGACGGTACGGTTGATGAGCGACGAATACGAGAACCCGATTTTCTATGTGGATGCCAACGGTGAGGAACAGATAGCGGACGCAACACCGGTAACCAGCAAGACGAAAAAGATGGGTAAGGCTGGTAAGACAACGTGGTATTGTGCCGGCGGCTATGGAACGATCAACGATCGCATAGAATTAGCGGGTACCGTCAACCTGATTTTGGCTAATGGCGGCGGCCTATATACCAGTGGAGGTCTGCACCTGCCGGCAGGCAACACGCTGAACGTCTTTACACAAAGCACTGGCAGTGGCTTCCTCGCAACATGGTCTTATGGTGACAATAATAATGCTGTCATCGGCGGTAATGGCGGCGACGACGAAAACGATGGCGAAGACGGCGGTGACGTGAATATCTATGGCGGCATGTTCTCATGCGACGGACCTCTTGGCGGCGGTAAGGGTAAGACCAATGGCACGGCCACCATCAATCTGTCGTGGACGAATGCAGTGGATTATGTAAAATTCAAATCGTATGATGGTACGGTGACGCTGCTAAAGGACTTTGTGGACGAAAAAGATAATATCCATGCTGCTGGCGAAGTCGCTGATAACTCCAAGATCAATGATAGGGGCCTCCTCTCGATCGACATGACCATACACTATGCACAATCAGATGCTACCTGTGCTAAGGATGGCTATACGCAGGAATGCTGGTACATGCCCGCTACGAAGCAATTCTATACCGACGAGGCCTGCACACAGGAGATTGATAAGGACGCTGTCATTGTTCCTGCCTTGGGTCACGACATGACGCATACGGAAGGAACGGCAGCCACCTTCACCCAGCCAGGATCGGTTGATTATTGGTATTGCAACCGTTGCGAAACCTACTTCTGTGACGAAAAGGGTAATATCATCATCGACGAATTCAACCCCACCACCTCTCCTGATCTGACATTCGCCGTAGAGGGCAATGCCTCCGACGGCTTTTATGTAAGGATGCCGAAGTACGGTACCGGTACGCTGAACATCGACGACAACGTCACCACGTTTAAGATTTACGATGACGGTGGTGCCAACGAGAACTACAGCGTCGACTGTAGCGGACGGCTTGTGCTGGTGGCTCCCGACAATAAGCAGGTTCGGCTGACGGGAACAGTCGCGTCAGAGAAAAATTATGACTACTTGTCGGTCTATAACGGTACTACCTCCGATGGTCTTGTACTTCTTAACAAGAAGGCAGGCGATCGGAATGGTGACAACAATTCTTATGGGGCTGCTAATATCGGTACGATTGTCGCTCCCGGCATGGGAATCCATTTCCGCTCGGATGATTTATTCAACTTTGCAGGATTAGACCTGACAGCAACGATTGAGGACGAGACGGGAGTCATCCTTGTTGTTGACAATACAGGTCAAACAATGGCCGTTCTCGACGGTTCGTCGAATGCTGAGGTGAAGATTGAAAGCGATATCAAGGTGCAGAGCCTCAATCTCAACTGGTCGTTTACGGCTAATCAGCCATCGACGCTGATGCTGCCGTTCGATATTGACGTGGATCACGCTACGGGAGCCACCTTCTATACCTTCACCGGTGTTGCCCTCGATAACAAGATGAACGTGTGGAAGGCCACGATGACAGAGGTGGAGGCTGGACAAGGGAATTCCATTGAAGCCAACACGCCGATTCTCGTCGTACCCAACGATTCCAAGTTAGGATTCCCTGGCATACAAACGCTCAACACCAAGACTGGCGGCTCCAAGCAGACCACTCAGGGCGACTGGACGTTCAAGGGCTCCTATGCTGAAAAGACGTGGACGGCAGGCGAGTGTGGCAACGACTACTGCTTCGCTGCCACCGACGGAATTGTCACGGGCGGTGTGACTGACGTGGAGGCCGGCGACTTCGAGATGATTGCCGAAGGGGGTTGCATACATCCCATGCGCTCGTACCTTACTTATACTGGTAGCGGAAATCTGTTGGCCCGTGCAACCAGCCGTGCACCAGAAGGACTGCCGCAGCGCATCAGCGTTATTCTGGTTAAGGCCGATGGCACTACAACGGAGATTGGCACCATCACGCCTACGGTTTTGGATAAGGGTGTATGGTTCTCGCTCGACGGCATGAAACTTAACGGTAAGCCTGAAAAGAAGGGACTGTTCATTCACAACGGCCGCAAGGTGGTAGTGAAATAAACAGATGCGCTAATTATTTGACGATCAGAAAGGCACCCTTGCGGGGTGCCTTTCTTCGTTTACTCACTACCCTTCGTTGAGGGTGCCGCCGCCGTTGTCATCGCCGCCGCCGTTGTCATCGCCGCCGCCATTGTTGCCGCCGCCCTGGTTCTGGTTCTCGCCACCGCCCTGGTTCTCGCCACCGGTCTCCTCACCCGGGTTCTTGCCGATTTTCAGCAGTCGGCGCTGCGCAATAACTTTAATAGCCATAAATTTTTAAGTTTTAAATTTTTCAGTTGTCCGTATTTTTCTTAGCCTTCTCCTTAAGTCCTCATAACGACTCCTGAGCCACTATTAATAGAAAAACCTGCAAGTATTAATGCGCGCAATTTCTAGATTTAAGTCTCGCAATTTTTCTCTTTAATGCCGCTTTCGGCGTCTCTTTGAATTACGTTACAAAGGTACGAAAATTTCAGAAATTATGCAAGTATTTTAGCGAAAAATATTAGTTGAATATGTTTAATGTCGTTATGAGCGAACTTACCCACTTACCCGCTTACCCACTTCGGACATCTGTATTTTCGGATTTTACGAAGAGAGAAATTTTATTATTATATATATTATTTATAATATATATAATAATAATTATAATTAGAATTTTAAATTGTACTATAAAAGTTGACTTTTACCCCTAAAACAGGTTGACTCTCATCAAACCTTCAAAATTACAATCTAAAAAACCTAAATGTCCGAAGTGGGTAAGTGGGTAAGTGGGTAACTTCTGGTACATGAACACAAAGGGGTCAGGAACCTCTGTGCTCTCATATCTAAAGCCCCCTCCACCCGCTGGAGCGATATCATACAATTGAAAAAAATCGCCCAAAATAGTACAACTTTCAAATAAAAGTGTTATCTTTGCAATCAAATAATGAACTCATAAATATGATCTGACAATGAAACAGAGACTATTCACCATTTTCGCAATGTTGCTGTGCAGCATATCAATGTTTGCAGGCGGAGACCCGGAAGAGCCAGAATTGGAGGTATATACCGAGTTTGTGGAAGAGACAGGAACGCTGACGTACTATTACGACACGAAGCGCCTGGAGCGTTCTGGCGTGACAGAGCAGTATAACCCCGATGCCTCCCATCTTTTGCATTTTTATGGTTACGCCGAAAAAGTGAAAAAAGCCGTGATTGACCCATCAATGAAGAAAGCACCATTGACTTCAATGGATGGAATGTTCCACGGCATTGGCGGAAGCCTGTCGAATATGACGACCATTAAAGGACTGAAAAACCTCAATACCACTAACGTGACAAATATGAGTTTTATGTTTAAAGAATGTTCTAAATTGACCTCACTTGACCTCAGTTCGTTCAACACAGAGAATGTGACAGATATGCATGATATGTTCTATTGCTGTTCTAGATTGTCCATACTCAACCTCAGTTCGTTCAACACAGAGAATGTGACAAATATGTCTGAAATGTTCGGATTCTGTTCTGCATTGACCTCACTCGACCTCAGTTCGTTCAACACAAAGAATGTGACAGATATGTCTTATTTGTTCGACTTCTGTTCTGCATTGACTTCACTCGACCTCAGTTCGTTCAACACAGAGAATGTGACAAATATGTCTGAAATGTTCGTCTACTGTTCTGCATTGACCTCGCTCAACCTCAGTTCGTTTAATACTGAGAATGTGAAAAATATGAATTATATGTTATATGACTGTTCTGCATTGACCTCACTCGACCTCAGTTCGTTCAACACATAGAATGTGAAAAATATGAATAAAATGTT
>JAFWTK010000047.1 GCA_017518935.1 Prevotella sp. | reverse complement strand
GCCTCACCGACAACCTGAAATCTTAATGCTTCCATAATTGTGTTGTGTTTAATGTTGTTTTGTCCAGTTTTCTATTCTCGTTAATGCTTCTTCTGTTTTCTCACGACTACCAAAGGCGGTGAAGCGCACATAGCCCTCGCCCGAAGGACCGAACCCGACACCTGGGGTACAGACGACATTCGCACCGTAGAGCAGGGCCTCGAAGAACTGCCACGAGCCCATGCCTTCTGAGGTGCGCATCCATATATAGGGCGCATTTTCACCACCATAGACCTCAAAGCCGAGTTCACGCAGTTTGGTGAGCATCCGGTGGGCATTGTCCATATAGTAGTTGATGGTCTGTTGGATCTGCTGTTTGCCCTCTGGCGTGTAGATGGCCTCAGCAGCACGCTGTGAGATGTAACTCGTACCGTTGAACTTCGTACACTGACGACGCAACCAGAGTTGGTTCAGTGGGATACGCTCGCCCTCGAAGGTCGATACACTCACATCCTTCGGCACAATGGTATAACCGCAACGCACGCCTGTAAAACCTGCCGTCTTCGAGAACGAGTGAAACTCGACGGCACATTTCCTCGCACCACGGATCTCGTAGATGGAGTGGGGGATTTCCGGATCACGGATATAGGCCTGATAGGCAGCGTCGTAGAGGATGAGGGCGTCGTTTTTCAGAGCGTAGTTCACCCACTTGCGCAGTTCCTGTTTGGTGATCACCGTACCCGTCGGGTTGTTGGGGTAGCAGAGATAGATGACATCCACAGGACGACCCTTTGGCAATTCTGGGATGAAACCGTTCTCGGCTGTTGTCGGCAGATAGCGTACGTTCGTCCAGCGTCCGTCTCGGAAGGTGCCACAGCGTCCGATCATCACGTTCGAGTCGATATAGACGGGGTAGATGGGGTCAGTGACACCAATGAAGTTGTCCCAGTGTAGCAACTCCTGGAAGTTACCTGTATCACTCTTCGCACCATCATTGATAAACACCTCATCGATGTCGAGGTGGATGCCTCGTGGCAAGAAATCGTTCTTCAAGATCGCCTCACGCAGGAAGTCGTAACCCTGCTCTGGGCCGTAGCCACGAAAACCCTCAGCAGTCGCCATCTCGTCGGCAGCCTTGTGCATCGCCTCTACGACGGCTGGCGCCAATGGTTGCGTCACATCACCGATACCCAGCGAGATGACGTCAGCCTTAGGGTGCATCACCTTGAAGGCATTCACCTTCTTGGCGATGTCGGCAAACAGGTAATTCTGTTGCAGATTTAAAAAATGAATGTTTACTAATGCCATTGTTCTTATGTTGTTTGAAGTTTTGCCAATTCTATTGTTCCGTCAAAGACGAATTCTGCGGGGCCCGTCATGTAGACGTGATTGTCACTCTCGCGCCATTCGATGCTGAGGGTACCGCCATCCATCACGATATTGCTCTTGCGTCCAGCCTTGCCAGTCAGAGCAGCAGCCACAGCCGTCGCACAAGCACCTGTACCGCAGGCCTGAGTGATACCACTGCCCCGTTCCCAAACACGTGTGCGGATGTTCCCATCACTCTCAATATGCGCCAATTCGATGTTACAGCGTTGTGGGAAGGCTGGGTGCTTTTCTAAAGCGCGTCCTGTCTCGCCAACCTGATCCACAAACTCTGTGAAGATGACGTAGTGGGGGTTGCCCATCGAAACGAACGTACCGTAATTCAGGCCTCGTGAGGTATTAAACTGTGATTCGTTTTCCATCACGGGCTCGCCCATATCCACCGTCACGCTTTCCACCTTATTATTAATAATGTGTAGCAAGAGTGTCTTCACACCTGATAGCGTCAGCAACCTGATCTTAGTCTTATCCGTGAGTCCGCGCTCGTAGAGATATTTCCCTATACAACGGGAGGCATTGCCACACATCATAGCCTCACTGCCATCCGCATTATAGATATGCATCGTAAAATCAGCCTCAGGTACGGAAGATGCACCTATCAGCACCAGTCCGTCGGAGCCGATACCCTTGTAACGGTCGCTCCAGATCCGTGCTGCCTCTGAGGGCTGCGGCACTGTGAACTCCATCGTATTGATATAAATGTAGTCGTTGCCGCAACCATGCATCTTCGTAAAACTAATTTTTTGTGTCATATTGCTACTTTTGTTTGGAGTTTGCTATCTTTTTGTAATCTTTTCGGGTGCAAAGGTAGACAAAAAGTCAGAATTAGCAAAGAAATACCTCCATTTTGTTTTCAAAAAAATCAAAATAAGTGTCATTTTGTAAAGTATTCAACCCCAAATGACGCTGTTTTGTTTACATCTTGCCATTTTATCCCATACTTTTCTTGCAAAGTGTTAGTGTGTTGACAAAAGTCATTAATATGCCTATATTAGAAAATCTTCATAAAATTTGGTTTTTCGCTCGAATTACACTAACTTTGCAGAAAATTATCCAGATTATGAATGTGATTAGTGATACCATCAAGTATATCGGTGTGGATGATCTTGACATCGATCTCTTTGAAAGTCAATATGTTGTGCCTGAGGGCATGAGTTATAATTCCTATCTGATCGACGATGAAAAGATAGCCGTGATGGATACTGTCGATCGTCGCAAGGGTGAGCAGTGGAAGGCAAACCTGACGGCTGCTCTCAATGGTCGCCAGCCGGATTACCTGGTAGCCCACCATATGGAGCCCGATCATGCAGCCCTTATCGCTTGGATGCTGGAGACGTATCCTGGTTTGCAGTTGGTTTGCAGTGCCCAGGCAGTAAAAATGCTGCCCAACTTCTTCGAGGGTTTCAACTTCGAGGGGCGTGTTATCACCGTCAAGGAGGGCGATACGCTCGAACTGGGGCGCCATACGCTGCACTTCATTACGGCAGCGATGGTGCATTGGCCCGAGGTCATTATGAGTTACGACAGTCTGGACAAGGTGCTGTTTTCGGCAGATGGCTTTGGCAAGTTTGGTGCGCTGGTCAATGAGACAGACGACTGGGCTTGTGAGGCTCGTCGCTACTACTTTAATATCTGCGGTAAATATGGTACGCAGGTGCAGAGCGTTCTTAAAAAGGCGGCGACTATCGACATTCGGACCATCTGTCCGTTGCATGGTCCAGTGCTCAAAGGTGAGGCTTTGGCAGAGGCTGTGCGACTTTATGATGTTTGGAGCAAGTACGAACCAGAGAGCGAGGGTATCTTGATTGCCTACGCCAGTATTCATGGCGGTACAGCAGTTGCTGCTGAGCGGCTGGGTGAGATACTTCGTCAGAAGGGTGCTCCTAAGGTCGTCGTGAGCGATCTGAGTCGCGAGGATATGGCTGAGGTTATTGAGGACGCTTTCCGTTATCCGACGGTGGTGGTGGCTGCTTCGAGTTACGATGCAGGTGTGTTCCCGGTGATGCATGATTTCCTCTACCACTTACAGATCAAGAACTACCAGAGGCGCAAGTTTGGCATCATTGAGAATGGCAGTTGGGCTCCCACGGCAGGCAAGGTTATGCGCTCGATGATTGAGGCGATGAAGGACTGTGAGATTGTTGGGCCGATGGTTACTATCCGTTCGCGCATGAAGACGACAGACGAGCCTTTGCTGGAACAGTTGGCTGACAGCCTGCTATGAAGTGACAATCATCATATATGGGGATGAAAGGCCGTTGTGTTCGAACACAGCGGCCTTCGTTTTTCTGCAAAATGACAATGTGTAAGGAATCGGGAAAGGAGAGAGGCTGAAAGATTTCAAAATGTAAGGAAAATGAGCAAAAATCGAGCAAAGTGTCAGTTTGATTAAAATTTTGCAAAAGAAACGTAAGTAGATTCTTTGTTGGGATTGCAAAATGATATATCTTTGCAGCCAAATTCGTACAGATTGACGCAAAAAGTAAGGATAATATGACACATTGCAAACTTGACAACCAAGGACTATACCGAAGCGAATACGAGCACGATGCTTGTGGCGTGGGTATGGTGGTGAACATCCACGGCGGCAAGAGCCACGAGTTGGTGGACAACGCCCTGAAGGTGTTGGAAAACATGGAGCACCGAGGTGCCGAAACCCGAGATAAGACGGGCGACGGTGCTGGTATCATGGTGCAGATACCCCATGAGTTTATTCTGTTGCAGGGCATCCCCGTGCCGGAGAAAGGAAAATACGGCACGGGTCTGGTGTTCCTGCCTAAGGACAAAAAGGCGCAGGAGCAGATCCTGAGTGTGATGATTGAGGAGGTCGAGCGCGAGGATTTGCAGTTGATGCATGTCCGCACGGTACCAACATGTCCTGAAGTTCTGGGTGTAGGCGCAAGGGAAGTGGAGCCAGATATCGTGCAGATCTTTGTGACGGGTGTGAGTGAGGCAAAAGCCGAGGTGCTCGACCGTATATTATATAAGGTACGCAAACGCATCGAAAATCGCATCGATGACAAGGACTTCTACATCTGTTCGCTGTCGAGCAAGAACGTCATCTATAAAGGCATGCTCACGAGCGGACAGTTGCGCAGGTACTTCCCTGACCTGTCGAACCCCTACTTCACAAGCGGACTGGCGCTGGTGCATTCTCGTTTCTCAACCAACACATTCCCGACATGGAGCCTGGCCCAGCCCTTCCGCTTGTTAGCCCATAACGGCGAGATTAATACGATAAGAGGCAATCGCGGATGGATGAAGGCACGTGAGAGTGTGCTATCGAGCCAGGCATTAGGTGATATCAAGGATTTGCGACCGATTGTGCAGGAAGGAATGAGTGATTCTGCCAGTCTGGATAATGTATTTGAATTCCTGATGATGAGTGGACTCTCTCTGCCGCAGGCGATGGCCATCTTAGTGCCAGAGAGTTTCAACGACAAGAACCCTATTTCGGAGGATTTGAAGGCATTTTACGAATATCACTCAATCCTGATGGAGCCTTGGGATGGCCCTGCAGCCTTGCTGTTCAGCGATGGCCGCTATGCGGGTGGCATGCTTGACAGAAACGGACTGCGCCCCAGCCGCTATACGATTACCAAGCAGGGTATGATGGTGGTTGCCTCAGAGGTGGGCGTGATGGACTTCGAGCCTGGTGATGTAGTTTCGAAGGGTCGTCTGCAGCCAGGAAAGATTCTGCTGATTGATACACAAGAAGGTAAGATTTACTACGACGGTGAAATCAAGGAGCAGTTGGCGAAGGCGCATCCTTATCGTGAGTGGCTGAGTGAGAACCGCGTGCAGTTGGAGAAATTGAAGAGTGGTCGCCATGTGGAGAATGGCGTGAGTGATCTTGACAAGAAACTCGTAAATTTCGGCTTCGGTCAGGAGGACATTGACAAGACCATCGTGCCGATGGCAACAGCAGGTCAGGAACCTGTTGCTGCAATGGGTAACGACACGCCGTTGGCTGTCATCAGTGATCGTCCGCAGGTGTTCTTCAACTATTTCCGTCAGCAGTTTGCACAGGTCACGAATCCCGCCATCGACCCGATTCGCGAGGAACTGGTGATGTCGTTGACGGAATATATCGGTGCCGTAGGAACCAATATCCTGACACCAGATGCCTCAAACTGTAAGATGGTGCGCCTACCGCAACCCGTATTGACCAACACACAACTCGATATATTATGTAACATCCGCTACAAGGGCTTCAACACCAAGAAACTCCCGATGCTCTTTGAAATCGAAAAAGGTGAGGAAGGTTTGAGAAAATCACTCGATGACCTCTGCCATCAGGCTGAGTCTTGTGTGGATGAAGGTGTGAACTATATCATCCTCACCGATCGCGACATTGATGAGCGGCATGCTGCGATACCAAGTCTGTTGGCTGTCTCGGCTGTGCACCACTATCTGATCAGTGTGGGCAAGCGTGTGCAGACGGCACTGATTGTGGAGAGCGGAGAAATCCGTGAGACGATGCACGCCGCCCTGTTGTTAGGCTATGGAGCCAGCGCCCTTTGTCCGTATATGACCTTCGCTATTCTCGACGATCTCGTAAAGAAAGGCAAGATTCAAGAGGAATATGCGACGGCAGAGAAGAATTATATCAAGGCAGTCGACAAAGGTCTGAAAAAGATTATGTCAAAGATGGGCATCTCTACTATTCGCTCCTATCGTGGTGCGAAGATTTTCGAGAGCATCGGCCTGAGCGAGGACTTGTTGAGAAGATACTTTGGCACAGAGACGAGTACTATTGGTGGTATCGGGCTGAAAGAGATTGCGAGGGATGC
>JAFWTK010000046.1 GCA_017518935.1 Prevotella sp. | reverse complement strand
TTCCGTGCCGTAGGTTCTGAGGCCAACTGTGCCAGCGCCATGATTGCCCTGAACAGTGCCGTTGCTGAGGCCCTCGTCTCGTTCAAGAAGCGTGTCGACGCCAAGATTCCTGAGTTTGAGAAGAAACTCGCAGGCACAGGTCACAGTGCTGTGTTCCACGCTATCATCGACGTGCTGCGCGAAGACATCAAGACCTGTAAGCCCATCCGCTTCGATGGCAACGGCTACTCCGACGAATGGGTCATTGAGGCAGAGAAGCGCGGACTGGATGTCGAGAAGTCTTGTCCGAAGATCTTCGAGCGTTACCTCGACAAGGAGAGCATCGATATGTTCGAGAGTCTTGGTGTGATGACCAAAAAGGAACTCGAAGCCCGCAACGAGGTGAAGTGGGAGACCTACACGAAGAAGATTCAGATTGAGGCCCGCGTACTGGGTGATCTGTCGATGAACCACATCATCCCCGTCGCCACACGCTATCAGAGTGCCCTGTTGAAGAACGTCGACAGCGTCGCATCTGCTTTCCCCGTCGACAAGGCTGAGAAGTTGAATGCCCGCAACATGAAGATCATCGAGGAGATTGCCGAGCGTACCAGCGCCATCGAGAAAGGGGTCGAGGAACTTGTCAACGCCCGTAAGTTGGCCAACAAGATTGAGGACGAGCACAAGAAGGCCATCGCCTATCACGATAAGGTGGAGCCGTATCTCGATACGATCCGCTACGAGATCGACAAACTCGAACTCATCGTCGACGACGCCTTGTGGCCGTTGCCGAAATACCGCGAACTACTGTTCATCCGATAACCTATTTTTGGTTGTTTGAAGTTTGCAAGGGGGTCCGTCGCTGTGATAGCATCGAGCCCCCACTTTTTGTTCTCTTCAAAGTAAAATGGCAACAAAAACAAAAAGTTTATGCCAATTTGAAAAAAAACGGCTGAAAAATTTGGCAGTTTGAAAGAAAATGTCTACTTTTGCCGCCGAAAAGTTATCAAAAGAAGAATTAGACATGATTAGAACAGCAAACTATTGGTGGTGGCGCAAATCAGGATTCACAAGATCGTGAGAAGATAGTCGCGTACCCGTAGTTTGGATGTAAAAGATACTGAGAGGCCTGTCGTTCTTGCGATGGGCCTCTCAAAGTTTAGTGAATAGCGAAAAGTGAATAGTGAATAGTTTATACACAAAAACATTAATATATATATGAGCAATTATCAAGTAGACAAAAACGGTTTCTATGGAGAGTTCGGAGGTGCTTACGTGCCGGAGATTCTCTACAAGTGCGTGCATGACCTGCAAGAGGCGTATCTGCCGATTATTGAGAGTGCAGAGTTCAAGGCAGAGTATCATGCACTGCTCAAGGACTATGTGGGCAGACCATCTCCCTTGTACTTTGCAAAAAGAATGAGTGAACAGTATGGCTGTCAGTTGTATCTGAAGCGCGAGGATCTGAACCACACGGGTGCCCACAAGATCAACAACACCATCGGACAGATCCTGTTGGCGAAGAAGATGGGTAAGACGCGTATCATCGCTGAGACGGGAGCCGGACAGCACGGTGTGGCGACGGCAACAGTCTGTGCGCTGATGAACATGAAGTGCGAGGTGTTTATGGGGGCTACCGATGTAGAGCGCCAACATACGAATGTGGAGCGTATGAAGATGCTGGGTGCTGAGGTACATCCCGTCCGTACAGGTAACATGACGCTGAGCGATGCCTGCAGCGAGGCGATAAGAGACTGGTGCTGTCATCCTTCAGACACCTTCTACATCGTTGGTTCGACGATGGGCCCGCACCCCTACCCCGACCTCGTGGCGCGGATGCAGAGCGTCATCTCCGAAGAGATCAAATGGCAACTTGAAGAAAAGATCGGGCGCGACTACCCTGATTACTTGATTGCTTGTATCGGTGGGGGGTCGAATGCCGCAGGCACCATCTATCACTATATGGACGATGAGCGTGTGAAGATTGTACTTGCTGAGGCCGGCGGACACGGTTGGGATACTGACTATACAGCCGCAACGATCCATCGTGGTACGACGGGTATCCTGCACGGGGCGAAGATGCTGGTGATGCAGGATGAGGACGGACAGATACAGGAGGCCTTCACGATCTCTGCAGGTCTCGACTATCCGGGTGTGGGGCCGATGCACTGTAATATGGCAAAGAAAGGCCGTACGCAGGTACTCTCCATCAACGACGACGAGGCCATCTACGGCGGTTATGAACTCACCCGCATGGAGGGTATTATCCCTGCCATCGAATCAGCCCATGCCATCGCCGCCTTGAAGAAACTCTCGTTTAAGCCCTCTGATGTAGTAGTGCTCACCGTCAGCGGTCGTGGTGACAAGGATGTTGAGACATACCTTAAGAATAAGGTGATGGCGAAAGAATACGGAGATTTTTAATTAGAAATCAGGAATTAGGAATTATGATGACCTATAAATATCAAACAAACAGTAAGACAATCCTGGCGGATCTTTATACCCCAGTTGGTGTCTATATGCGACTCCGCGACCTCTATCCGCAGAGTGCACTGATGGAGAGTTCGGACTATCACGATGCGAACAACTCGCGCTCGTTTATCGGACTGAATCCCATCGCCAGCGTGGC
>JAFWTK010000045.1 GCA_017518935.1 Prevotella sp. | reverse complement strand
TTCCTCCTGACTGATCGTCATCAGTTTCACCGTCTCCACCAGGTAGTCACAGAAGAAATGATAGAATCCATGTTCTATTCTTCTAAGTTCCGCCTCATCTTTTTCAGGGAAGGCTCCTTTCAGATTCTGTCTGACTACTTTTTTACGATATCGCAACAAACGATAAACTACAAGATACAGGAGATATGAATTCACATAATGTATTCTCATTGGCAAGAGTGAGAACGCATACCAAACGGCCAGGATGATATAGTAGAGAATCTTCATTGCATCTACTCCCGATAGTTCTTATAGGACTTTTCCAAGTCCAGGTAATGGAAATTATGCTGGCGCTGATGTTTCCCTTCTGGAATTGTCATATAATCGCCATATTTGTTTGACAGATAGGTATCGTAATGCTCTACCCCCAGAACAGTCGTCCCCTCAAACTCGTATGGTGTAGGCACACCAAGCACCGACTTTGGCATCACGCCTTTAGAGCCATCGTCATAGTCGGCAACAAGATCACACTCGTCGTAGTTGTACTTCGTCAGAATCTCACGTATCTTTGCCTGCACCCTATGTAACGAATACAGTCTGCGACACAGCAGCGGAATCCAACAACTCGGTCCGTGCCCATGTTTATATGGATCACGGAAAAGAAGGTACAACACCCGTTTATAATACTCATATTTCCCGAAATGCCATTTCTGTGCCAACCATCCCGCCGGTGCGCCATCAATAGGGAACACATCGAGATAGATGCCACCAAGATATTTCAGGTGCATACGCTCAATCAATGTGGTACTACTATCCTGTATCTTGGCAAATGGCAGGGGATAAACGTCATCGTTCTCAGCACACACCATCTCAAATGGCTCTGGCAGCCACTCATGACTATGCGCTATCAGTCTGTCATAGTCAGGACGAGGCATAGCAATATCCAAATCATCATCCCAGGGTATAAATCCCTTATGACGTACGGCTCCAATCATCGTGCCAGCCCAGATATAATAACGCAATCCGTGCTCCCGACAAAGACTGTCAACAGCCTCAAGAATGGGCAGAATCCTCTGTTGAAGTGGACGTATATCGTATACTGGCATTTCTTTTTTGCTGCAAAGATAGCAAAAATAAAATAAAATATGTAACTTTGCAGCCATAAATATGCATTTATAATGAATAAAAGGGGAATCTACTACCTGTTGCACAACGGCAAAAACAGTAATTTGAAATATTATATCAAGTGTTATCTGCGAGAACACACGCCCCAGTGTTTCTTTCAGATGCGGTTGGAGCACGAATTATCAAAACTGGAGAAACGACCGGACAAGGATGACATCCTAAAGCGGGTAGACTATTATTGTAAATTAGGTCCAAAGAACGGCTACGATCAAAAAGAGTGGGAAGAGAAATCGGTAGCCGTCAAGCACCAACCGATGACGAATCAGTCGACCTATTATCATGATTCCCTGGAGATAGCCCGCTATTTCAACGGTGATCTGAGATGGGTGCTGCTCTCTGGCGATACCAAGCATATACCAGCCTTACCATCAATCACTAAAAGCCGTCCTCTGGCAGGCGATAATACTAATAATATCATATTAAAGTTAGATAAAAACCGCCATTTCCTGTTTGTCGATGACAAAATGCAGTGGCGTAACAAGAAAGACATAGCCATCTTCCGTGGCGACCTGGGAATACATAAGGAAAACAGAGAACTGTTTATGAGCCTTTTTGCAGAGGGGAAGAGCAAGATGGTAGATGCGGCATCGACGAACTACATTGAGGCTCATCCACACTGGCAGGCAGGGAAACTGACCATTGGCGAACATTTGGACTATAAGTTCATTATGTCACTGGAGGGTAACGATGTCGCCTCAAACCTGAAGTGGGTGATGTCATCAAACTCTATTGCCGTAACGCCACGACTAACTTGCGAAACATGGTTTATGGAGGGAACACTCAGACCAAACTACCATTATATAGAAGTAAAAGAGGATTTTTCCGACCTGGAAGAACGTCTACAATATTATATAGACCATCCTGAAGAGGCAGAAGCAATTATCCGACATGCCCATACATTCGTTGACCAGTTCCGAGACAAGGAGCGAGAGCGTCTGACGGCCCTTCTAGTCATGAAGAAATATTTCGAGATTACAAACGGTCATTATAAGTAATGACTATTATTATCTGAACCAATAGAGTAGTTGCTTGTAGTTCTTCTTAAACCACCAACTTATCTCTATCATACGGTCTTTCTTTTTCGACAGGGCAGAACGGAAAGCCCCAGTAAACGAGCCTTGTGTGGCCAGAGCCGGATGACACCAGAAATAATCTACAACGCCTTCCTGGATAAGCAGATTGTGATAACAGTCAATGGCCCTATCGCAGTGTTTATTCTCAAGGTGATCCAAGATAGCCCTTGCCGCCAAGTGGTTAATAAAATAGGCTCCTGACAGGCGATCTCTTTTACCTTCATAGAGCATCTTCCCTTTTTTCCGCTGACTACGGGGTATTAGTAATAAAGAACTGTCTTCATATGAAATCAGAACTTTCTTGTCTGCATAATGTTGTCTGTACTCTTCCAGACTTTGTTCGAACTTTGGAAGGAAATCATCGTGCAGCACGATATCATCTTCCAAAATCAGCGCCCCTTCGGCTTTCTCAGCGACAATTCGCTGATAAGCCAGAAAATGTGAGACAGTGCATAATACCCGGGGAACTCTTTCAAGCATGTTCTCCTGTCCATTCTTCATCCACAGGTTCAGGTACGACTGAATCCGACGATTGTCTTTTCCTTCGTTGATAAACTCAAAGGCCATACCTTTCTGGTCAAGCATTCTCTGTATATGCTCCCCACGCTCTTTCAGTCTCTCTGGATGTATAACATATGTTATCATGCTGCAAAGATACGAAATAATTTGGATATATAGATTATTATTTGTAATTTTGTAACCAAAATAGTAGATATCAATGTTATTTGCCCGCGATAAGAGCCAGATGTGCAACAACCTGTTGCAGTATGCCCATGTGTATGCCTGGGGCAGGGAGCATGGACGCAAGGTTATCTCCATGCGCTTCAGTTATAAGTACCAGTACTTCCATATCTGCCACACCAACCTGACAGGCTTCGGGTGGTACCTGCTTGCAAAATATCTGGCAGCGCTGAAACTTTTGCCAACGGCAAGTTTTAAGCATGGTGACTGTGACCGTGAGGCGTTAGAGAAGAAGATGCTGCGCCATAAGCATATCGTGGTCAGTGGTTGGAACGTCCGTTTCTATGACCTGTTCCTGAAGTGCCGCAAGGACATCTGTGATCTGTTCGCCATTGACAGTGAATACACAGAGCCCGTCAGGGCAAAGATGCAGGAGGCAGAAAAGTCCTCCACTCCCAACCATCCATCTTCCATCATCCGTCTCGGTGTCCACATCCGCAGGGGGGATTATGCCGCCTGGCAGGATGGTAAGTTTCTCTTCGATGACAATACCTATGCGAACCATATCAACAGGTTCGCCGCAATACATCAGAATGAGGACATCCACGTCTATCTGTCCACCAATGATCCAGTAGTATCGGAAGAAACCTACCAACGTCTGTGTCCGACTGTACACATTCATCATCTTCACGGCAATGCACCAGAAGATCTCTTCATGCTTTCCGAATGCGATTTCCTGATAGGTCCACCCAGCACCTTCTCGCTTGTTGCGGCTATGTATCGCGACATCCCGCTCTACAGAATGGATAGCAGTGACGAAACGGCCATGACCACAGAAGCCTTCCAACTCTTTGATTACTGGTTCAGAAGAATCGTATAAACCTCAAGACATGTCTCAGAAACGAAAAATCAGATATCGGCTGTTTGCCTGGCGCAGTTTCCCAAAACTGGAACCGGCAAAGGAGCCTATCGACGTGGTGATTCCCATCATCGCCAAGGACCTGCATATCCTACCCTTGTGTCTGGAAGGCGTGCGCCATCAGGTAGAGCATCCAATAAAGGCCATTTACATCGTGGCTCCCCCTCAGCAGGAGATTATCAGTTTCTGTGAGGAGAGAGGACTGCAGTTCGTTGACGAAGGTACTGTCTTAGGGTTCGGCCCCAAAGACCTGAGACTTGAGATACATCTTCCGGACAGCAAGACCATCAACCGTAGCGGATGGCTGTTTCAGCAATTCATCAAACTCAGTGGCAAGGTGGGGACATGCCAACACTATCTGTGCATAGATGCAGACCACGTCTTGATTCGACCACACGTTTTTCTTACTCAAGAAGGGAAAACGGTCTTCTATATGAGTTATGAAGAGCACCAGCCCTATTACGACAATATCCATCAATTACTGCCAGAACTGGAACTGCATCAGTTGTCATACGTAGACCACAAGATGCTTTTCGACAAGGAACAGATAGAGTCATTACACGAGGCCATCAGCCAACGATCTGGCCTCCCTTGGATTCAAACGATTCTCAACAGTTATGACCGCAGTTGCCATGCCGGATTCTCGGAGTTTGAACTCTATGGCAACTTCGTGAAAGATAAGGAGTGTCGCCCCTGGTTACAGAAACGTCTGTCGTATAAGCATCTGGCCGACTACGACACATTAGTACGCAAATGGAAAGGCTCACGCTGGTCGCTGACCTTCCCAGACTATATGCGACAAAACCAGAAGAAATAGTCATTTATTCTCTTGCAGACAGAGCAAGACGGAAGCCCACATGCCTGAAACGCCGGCGCTGATCGTACATAAAGCGATTGGTTACCCTGCAATATTTGGGGTCACAATCATAGGCACCGCCTCGTATGACATAGAAATTGCTTGAAGGTTTGCTTTGTGGTGTCTTCCGATACCAGTCCTCGCACCATTCCCAGACATTGCCAGACATATCATAAAGACCCAGTTCGTTGGGCTTTAACTGAGCGACAGGCTGATGGGCTGCATTCTTGATATCCTTGAGGTAATTTGCCACCTCGACGATATTGTTACTGCCTGAATACAAATATCCCTTCGACTTGTTGCCACCTCTTGCTGCATATTCCCATTCTGCCTCAGAAGGCAAACGGAAGTGCAGACCAGACATGGAGTTCAGTCTGGAGATGAACTCCTTACACATGTCGTAGGTCACGTATTCTACAGGATGCTGTGGCGACTTGTTCTTGGAACGGTTCTTTGGCATCACGGCTTCCCACAAAGCCTGTGTCACCTCCGTCTCGCCCATATAGAAACTATTCAGTCTTACCTGATGGCGCACCTCATCAGCATCTGCCTCCTTGTCATTGGGAGAAGCACCCATAGAGAAGGAGCCACCCTCCACATAAACCATCTTAAAGGAAACGCCCTTCACCTTAAAAGTCTTGTTATTCTGTGCCTGTATCGCCATCGGTATCAGGAGGGCCAACAATACCGTCATCGCCTTTTTAGGAATCATCACCTTTTCCTCCGGTCCGACAGCCCACCAGATGATACGCAGCCAACATAAGAAATAGGTGTAGACATCAAGCCAGAACGTCTCATGGATATACTCATGCAACCATACAGGACAAAGTACATCCGTAGGCAGGATGCAGAAGTTAACGACAAGCGACCAGAAGAGTGTCCAGTCAATCCAATTACGTTCCTGACGCAACCAGAATGCCATCGCATAGAAAGGAAACGCAATAATATAGGTATGGGTTTCCGGGCAATCACTGAACAATATCATGAAACCCGTCAGCACCGCTAATGCCTGCACACGGAATTCAAGTTGATGCCATCGTTTATAGCGCACAAAGAATGCTATGCCTAAGAGTACAAATAAGGTGATCTGTATGATGCGATAGTTGGGCAACAAGAAGGGCTTAAGTCCCCTGGCAAAGAGAATACCGACAAAATCCGAATCACTATGGTGACTTGCTATCATGTCGAACATCTCCTGATATAACATGAAAGGATTGTCGAAGGAGGTGTTAATGGCTGGTAACAGCAGGAAAAAGGTACCACACAGGACGGCATATCCGAAGTTCCGCCACATTTTAGGATAACAAAGGAGAATAGCCAGTTCTGCAACGCCATAAACCTTGGTAGTGGCTGAGAGCATGATCAGGAAAACAGCCCAGAAGCCCTTTCCACGCTCTAATAGGATAAAGGCGAAGATATAGATGTAGGCAACGATAATGTTATGCTGATAGCAGAAAACCGTTTGCAGGATGACGGAAAACAAGAACAGGAATATCCAATGCTTATATTTGTCAAACTGATGAGGTAATTTTTGGATTGCCAGTGAGAACAGGCTGTAGTTGCCAATATTCCAGATATACGGTCCCAGCCACCAGGGCGATAAGAATATCGGAGCAAAGATCACACTGAACACAGGAGAATAGAGAAAATAGATGCTATGCGCCTGGGCATACTCCAGATTATATGGACTGAGTCCCTCCCAAAACATACGGGTGGAGTCCTGATAATCGAAGTAATTAGTGTTACGTCCACGTACAACCTCCAATGTCGTTGCCAACAAGACGATAGCCATTCCCAACCAGAACACACAGGTATGATTAGAGAAAAACCATCTGATGGCATTGACAATTTTCTTCATGACCAATAGCGTATTACCCCTTAAACCCAAGTAGTAGTTTATTGACCGTATCTATCTCCTCATCTGTCATTTCATAGAACAGCGGCAAGCGAACCAGAGTATCGGCATACCTGTCGCAATTTGGCAACGGCCTTCCGTCATGCTTGTCCTTGTAATAAACACTTGAATGCAACGGGAGATAATGGAAAGTGGCCTGCACACCCTTGTTCTTAAGATAGTTCATCAGACGGGTCCTCACTTCAAGTGATGGGCAGAGCAGGTAATACATATGGTAATTATTCGTGGCATAGTCAGGAATCGAAGGCAGGCTGATTTCAGCATTCAGATGACCTCTTAAAGCCTGATCGTATCGCTCCCAGATATGACGACGCTTAGCCTGGATGTCACCCATCTGCTCCAGTTGCGCCCATAAGAAAGCGGCATTCAACTCAGACGGCAGGAAAGAAGATCCCAGGTCGCACCATCCGTATTTATTCACCATTCCACGGTAGAACTCCGCACGGTTTGTGCCCTTTTCCCATATAATCTCTGCACGGCTGATGAATCTCTCGTCATTGACAACCAGCATGCCTCCCTCGCCGCAGTTAATGTTCTTCGTCTCATGGAAAGAGAAGGCTGCCAGATGACCGATGCCCCCAAGGGGACGGTTTTTGTAATAGGAGTCCACTGCATGGGCAGCATCTTCTACAACTAAAAGATGGTGCTCTTCTGCCAGAGCCATGATGCCATCCATGTCACAGGCCACGCCAGCATAGTGGACGACAACGATCACACGAGTCTTTTCGTTTATCAACGGACGGATGTTCTCTACAGTCAGATTCGGATTATCGGCTCCACTATCGGCAAAACGGATGGCAGCCCCCTCACGCAGGAAGGCAATGGCAGACGACACGAAGGTAAAGGAAGGCACGATAACCTCGTCGCCAGGCTGCAGACGACACAGCATGGCGCACATCTCCAGCGCATCCGTACCCGAGGTCGTGAGCAGACACTTGCGGAAACCGTAGCGTTTCTCAAAGAATCCGTGGCACAGTTTCGTAAAATCGCCGTTGCCCGACATCGTTGTCGAGTGACAGACTTCCTGAATATAACTCAGTTCACGTCCTGAGCAGTATGGCTTATTGAATGGAATCATACGAAGAAATCATTGTTCGATATTCAAAGTATCACTAACGATAAATACTGGTCTGCCCTTCACCTGGTCGAATATCTTTCCGATATACAGTCCCAGAACACCCATCATCAACAGGAGGAGTCCACCCACGAACCAGATAGAGAAGATGGTGGAGGTATAACCTGCGACCTCATTCAGTCCCAAGAACTTGGCAAAGATATTATAGATTGCCATGAGGAATGACAATATAGACATCATCAGCCCCAAGGCGACTGCAAGATGCAGCGGGCGATTGCTGTTGGAGATAATAGAGTTGTATGACAATTTTAGCAACCGATACAGATTATAGGAACTTTTCCCCTCCAAACGATGGTCGTGAAGTACATCTACGGTAGTCTTCCTGAAACCCAACGTATGAATCAACTCCACAAAAGACCGAGAATATTCAGGGATGCTACAGTACACATCAACAATCTTCCTGCTATAGACACCAAACTCAGCAACAGCCTTGTCTGTATCGAATCCACTCAAAAAGTCATACACCCTGTGGAAGATTGCTGAAGACATACGTTTCATAAAGGTGTCCTCACGAACCACCCGACGGGCACTGACCACATCATAGCCTTCAAGAGCCTTCTGGTACATTGCAGGCAGGTCTTCCGGCTTGTTCTGAAGATCGCAGTCGATGACGGCAATATAGTTACCTTTGGCATAGGTGAGTCCGGCTGTGATGGCATACGGCTGTCCGAAGTTACGACTCAGATTGATACCCTTCACTTTCTTGTCGACTTTACAAATCTCAGATATGCACTCCCAGGAATTATCTGGAGAACAGTCGTTGACAAGCACAATCTCATAGTTGTCAGTCAATGGTGAGATGGCCTTATGAATGCGCTCAACCAACTCGCTGAGCATCTTCTCTCCACGATAGACAGGGGAAACGACTGACAGATCCATAACTAATGCTTTAAAGGAGTGACTTGGGGAGTTGTTCTGTCGCTTTATGGAAGTCCTCAGGGGTGTCGAGTTCGTAAGAGAAGAGGTCGGTGGTATCCACCACCTTGAAAGTGTGCCCCTGAGGAATCAGGCGCTCAAAGGCGCGTTCATAGAAGATATCAATAAGTCCCTCGTCGAGGATCATCTGGCGCAGTTCCTGATAGATAGCCTCCGTGTAGTCGGGTGTCATCTTCTCGATACCCACCGACTCACCGATGGCATCTTCCACCCGACAGGACTTGCTGATCTCTGTGATGTGAAAGTCCTGATCCACCACGATTTTCATCTCCTCCTCGCCCAACTCATGTCGCTGCATAGCGAGGGCAGAACAATCCTGACGAGCCACACGGCGTACAGCCTCGGGGTCACAGAGGATGTCACTGTCCATCAGCAGCACCTCCTGACCATGCAACTCCTGCATAGCCATCCATAAAGAGAAGATATTATTGTTGTGCTCGTAATCAACGTTATCAAGAAATCGGATAGGGATTTGCGGATAGTGACTGGTGAGAAAGTCGCGAATCATCCCGCCACGATAGCCGGTCACAACAAGGAATTCCCTGATGCCAGCCGACGTCATCGCATCCACCGTACGCTGAAGCAGGGTCTTACCCCCCACCTCCAACAGGCACTTTGGCTTCGTGTCCGTCAGCGGCCTCAGTCGCTTTGCCATCCCTGCGGCTAATATCACGCCTGTCATCCCAACACCTTCAATATCGTATCCACTACCGTCTGTGTCTGCTCCTTACGTCCGAGGGTGATTCGCAGACAAGACTCCAGTCCCTTGTCGCTCATGAATTTGATCTTGTAATCCTGAACCTTCAGAGCCTCCATCAGAGCCTCCTTGATTTCGATGGGATACTTGATCAGGATGAAGTTGGCCACCGACTTATACACCTTGAAACCGGGCTTGTCGCCTAAGGCCTTCTTATACAACTGGCGTCCCCACTCCATATCATCTGCCACGCGACGGTAGTGTTCATCACTCTCGAGGGCAGCCAGAGCCACCGCCTCAGAGAAGCGGTTGTAGCCTAAGTACTTGTTGATATAACTGATGAAATGCGTGTGGCCCTGGCCGATGAATCCGAATCCGCAGCGCAGGCCAGGCAGTCCGTAGAACTTCGACAGCGTACGCGAAATGATCAGGTTGCGGTACTTGTTCACCAATGGAGCGATATAGTCGGTGTCGCTGGTGATGAAACTGGCGTAGGCCTCATCAATCAGCACCATCGTGTCCTCAGGGATATTTTCCATGATACGGCCAATCTCCTCACAGGTCAGACTATTACCCGTAGGATTGTTCGGCGAAGCCAGCAGGAGCATCCGCGGATGGATGCGGTTGGTGTACGCTATCACCTCGTCGACATCGTAGGCGAAGGTGTCATCCTGCTCGTGCAGGGGATACATCTCGAAGGTGCCATAGCACTCACTGGCCACCTTATTATAGTACCACCACGAGAACTCCGGGATGAGGATCTTCTTGTTGTCGCCCTTCATCAGATAGTAATGAATGGCATTCTTCAGGATATCCTCACCGCCGTAGGCCAGCAGCACTTGTTCC
>JAFWTK010000044.1 GCA_017518935.1 Prevotella sp. | reverse complement strand
ATGCCCGAGGTATAGAGCAACGGATAGGAAGACTCGCGCCAACTGTTATTGTCCTTCAGACCCCAGATCACCATATCGGGACAGTTGTCGTTGTTCAGCACGATATCCGTGATGACACGGTAGTCGCGGGCCTGCGCCTCCTTATTTTTGGTCGTATTGGAGGGGATGCCCATATCCAGTTCGGTGATGATGCACTGCAGACCAGCCTCGGCAAAGCGACGGATGGTATTGTCGAGTTTCACACTGTCCAGATCACCGATGGAAAAATGGCACTGCAAGCCTACACCATCGATGGGGATGCCTTTCTTCTTCAGGCGCATGGCAAGATTGTAGAAGGCTGCGGTCTTGGCCTTGTTGCTGAACTCCACGCCATAGTCATTCAGATAGAGCACGGCATCCGGATCGGCACGATGGGCCCAGACGAAGGCGGAGTCGATGAAATCCTCACCGACGGCCTGTGTCCACACGCTGTTCTTCCGCAGGGTATAGCCCTCCGGATTCGAACGGACGACTGACTGGTCATCGTCCAGACACTCATTCACCACATCCCACTCGGCCACCTTGCCCTTATAGTGCTTCACCACCTTCTCGATGTGGTTCTTCAAGATAGCCAGAGCCTCCTCACGGCTCCAGTTCTTGTCGTTCTTCTTACCATCGCTGCTCACCCAGGTCGGCAACTGGGAATGCCAGGTCAGACAGTGGCCACGCAGCCGCATGTCATGATTCTGTGCAAACCTGACGAGATTGTCGGCACTGCCATAACTGAAACTGTTGCGCGACGGCTCCAAGGCATCCCACTTCATCTCGTTCTCTGCCACCAGCATATTGAACTGTGCCCCGACCTCCTTCGTCTCATCGAGACTGGCATTGGTCAGGTCGTTCTTCCACATCGAGATGGCGGTTCCGATATATTTGCCGTTTTGGGCAGCATAGTCGCATAGGGTTGTCTTGTCGGTATTGTCGTCAACGCCGTCATCATAAAGGGAGCCCATCGTACTCTCAGGGATCTCAGGTTGAGGAATGTCAGGATTCTCCATCTTGTCATACGACACCAAGCGGAGTACAAAAGCGATTCCGCCGTTCTCCTCACGCTCCTCAACCTCCCAGGTGTATTGGTCTGCCCTGACATCAAAATGCCAGTCGCCTGCGAGCGAAGACTTGCCTTTGGCCGTCAGCACGGCAATCTCGTCGCCAACCTGCAGATTGTTGCCATCGGCCACCGCCACTTCGATGACAGGCATCCGGTCGCTCTCCTCAAAATCCTCAGTGATATTAAAATACTTCACATTACCATCTACGGACAACTGGTCGTGCTGTGCGCCACCGATACGGAAGCGCAGCGTAGACGCCGGACGGACAATGAGGTGAGCCGCCTTGTCCGCTGCATAGTTCTTCAGCGTCAGCAAGCCTGCCTCGTCGGCACCCGGTTGGATGGTACCGTAATTGTTCACCGTGCCGCCGATACTGCCCGTACCGCCAAGGATGCCTTTCTCAAAGACATGGACAACAGCATCATTGGAACTGGACATGGCACCGATGGCACCCGACAATTTCCTGGCCTCTGCCTCGGCACGGTCGTTCATCACCAATACCGTACCGTCGAGGATGCGAAGTCCGCCGCTCAGGTAGTTCTCGTTACCCGTAATGGTATAGGTTCCCGTGCCTTCCTTGAGGATGCTGAGCAACGTATTCTTGTCATTGCCTGACGGGGCGATGGTGCCTGCCAAGGTGGCATCAGTATTCAGACCTCCCAAGAGATAATAGGCAGAACGACCCTTCTTCATATACCCTTGCAGCATGGAACCAGCCTCCGTCTGCAGTTCTCCGATACGGTAACCGGAACCGGCCGTGTTCGCCTCGCCACAGATGGTGGCTCCCTGATGTAGGAAAACGCGGTTGTTGGCCATCGACGGGTTCACCTTACCCCTCGCCAGGTCTTCATAGGCGCTTTCGGGTGAAGAAGACTTGCAGCCAAAGGCAAGAACCACCCCATAGAAGCCTGCAGAACTGCAATTCTCGGGGAAGGGGTAGATATGGATGTCGCCGGTATAGTTCGTCCAGTTAGGCCATGTCTTGCCACCCGTCGTCCCTAAATAGCAGCGTTCGCCGCCGGCATACAGGTTCAGGGTTCCTTTGCCTGAGATGGTAGAACTGAAATAGACATAGCGCGCCATCTTCACGTTGACGACATCAGTCTCCGGCAACGAGATGGACTTGGTATACGAAATGTAGTTCTTGTCGGTATTGTCGCCACTGATATCAATCGTCTTTTCCTCAGCGGCCACCGACAGCCCCACCAGACAAAAAACCAATAATACTAATTTTCTCATCCTTCTTCTATTATCTTTGGGAAAAAAGGTCCGGACTTTTTCAAGCCCGGACCCAATTACATTGTAAGTGTCTATACCTTACTTCACGAGAGTCTTCTTGCCGTTCTTGACAACGATGCCTTTGTAGTTCTTACCAACCTTCTGGCCAGCGAGATTGTAGGCTGCACCGTCATTCTCTTCAGCATTGATACTGTTGATGCCGGTAACAACGTCTTCAGTTACACCAATTTTGAATTCTACATCAGCAAATCCTTCTACTGGCTTACTAGCAAGATCATTAACTGTGATGTCCTTAATGGAAGCATCCAAAACACCAGTCAGACCGTCAGCAACACTTAAAGTGAGTATCAGCAATGTTCCTTCCTTTGCTTCGAACTTAGGTTCTTTAACATTTCTATAAACAAGGAACTTATAGGTATTATCCTTCTTATTGATATCTACGCTATACTTCTTATGCAGAAGATCACCATACTCGATGCCATACTCTTCATCATCTTCATTATAAGGTATCTCAACACCTTCAGGGAGTGAAACCGTCATCTGAAGTGCCTTACAATCAACTGGTGCCTCAAACTTAATTGCAACCTCGCCTGTCGTACCAGCGGCAATATTAATATTATCTACAGAAAGACTCTGCGCATTTACACCCATAACAGCAATCAGTGCAAGTGCAATTGTGAATATTCTTTTCATAATTATAATTGTTTTTGAATTTTATTAATAACTTTTTTCTTGTAATAATTTCAATGAGTTTTTAATCTTCTGCCCAGATGGCTTCGATTACCAAAGACAAGTCTGTTACGTCAACTAATCCATCTCCATTAACATCACCCTTCAGATCCTCAGCCCAGATGTAGTCAATTACCATAGACAAGTCTGTTACGTCAACTGTTCCACTGCCATCCAAATCTTCGGCCTTCTTCGGCTGGGGTTCTGCTGGATACTGAACGGGAGTGCCTGCACCGACCTTAAGCCAGAAGATGTCTGTAGCCTCAGGTTCAACGAGTCTCTCAGTCCTATCTTCACTCATCCAAATAACATTTGTAATGGTATAATCAACTTCATGGTCAGGATAAGCCATGTTGAAGCAGATAGACCATGTACCGTTGTCTGTAATTTCAACAACTTTCTCGAATGTCTGTGGCTCAACATTGAAGGTAAGATCACCTAAGAGTCCATGTGAGATATAGTTAGTCGGGTCGCCAACTTCGTTGCCATCGGCATCCTTGGCCTTACCATGAGACTGTGTAGCAACTGTGACACCATCTTCACTTGCCCAATAGTCGAACTTGACATAGACTTTCTCACCCTTCTTAAGAGAACGGTTACCGGCAATCCAGAACTGGTTATCCCATTCTGCACTCTTCTTTGCCAGACCATGCAGAGTAACCTCTGTTTCGTTCGCAATTTCATCGAGAACTTCCTTATCTTCCTCACCAACGAGTTTCACGAAATTAATCAGACTATACTCCTGATCGATAGAAATCTGCCACTGGCCCTTCACAGGAAGTTTAATCTTACCGTTTGCGCCCTCTTCGAAGCCCTTCCAGTCATTAGGATCGTTCACAACAGGACCTTCATCACTCTTAAGTTTAATGGTGTTAGCCTTGAAGCCCTTGTCATTACCCTTAGCGGTTGAGATCATCACCTCGTTAACCCACTCTTCTTCAGCGGTACCACCTACTGTAGCAACAATCAGTCCATCACCACCATCTGTAAATGTAATAGCCTCGTCGAAGTCGTAGTCAGGATCCTTGTCGTCTACGTCAGCAGCAGCAGCGAAGAAACCTTCCTCAAGCACCATGTAAGATGCACTCAGGTTATCAAAATAGAAATCAATATCTTCCTTCCAAGTTTCAGCACCTTCTGTGTTATCACCGGTCAGGTTGAAAGCAATTGACTGCATACCTGCGGCTGCAGAAATCTCCTTCTCATAATCCTGCCACTCTGTGGTAAACGAAAGATTACCGACTTTACCACCACCAAGATAAGAACCAGGAGTAGTATGATCCTGAGTACTTACACTACAAGCCTTTGAAGCCTTATATCTAAACTTAAGCAAGAATGTCTCACCCTCCTTGAATGCTCTTGGGAAATTGATCCAGAACTGGTTCTGCCAGGTATTGTCTGCCAGATTTGCACCGTCTGCATCTTTAAGAGCCGGATCAACAGCCTTTGCATGGCTTGCGAACACCTTATTAGAAGCGTCGTCTGGATCTTCCTCTATGATGGCAACGTGAGGATCAGGAATAGCAGGATTGCTAGGATCATTTTGATTTATTGAGTTCATGAGATAACCCCACTCCTTAGACCATGCACATTCTACATCACCATATTCACCTTCAGCATCACCGTTGATGAGGAAATTCTCACCCCATGTAATTGGTGTAGGAACCTTACCCTCGTGTGTAATCCTTAAAGACTTGAATGAAAGGGTACCTACGTAGTCACCAAACTGAATGAAGAGAGCGCCACTGGTCAATGGTGCTACGCCTTCGAAGGTGTACTCCTCGTAGTCAGTGGTATTAACGAGTATATTTCCAGTGATACCACTTCCCCAGTCACCAATCTTACATCTTACATTGGCTTCACCATCGCTCACCTTAGCAACAATGTGGATGGTGTAAGTCTTATCAATTTCGAGATCGGCATTGCTACTAACCCATAATTGATAAGCCCACCAGTTCTCCATTGGCTCTGGATTGTAAAAGTGAAGACCATCTTCATCAGCCGTAATCCAGTCATTCTGGATTGCGCCGTCTTTCCAACCAATCTGAGATGCACCTACTTTGGTGTAATCTACCGAGAAGTCTTCGATCTCCGCAGCATTAACTCCCATGAAACATGTCAAGAGAGCAATCAAAGTAAATAATTTTTTCATAAATGAAACATTTAAATTAATAATTAAGTGAATAAAAAAAAACTGTTAAAAGAGTATAGAATAATACATAAAATATCATTACTTACCACTGAGGGCGTCGCAGAAGGCCTTATAGGTGGCTGTACGCACCCAATCCTTGCTCTTGCTGTCAACAGCCCAAAGTCCTACAGGATCTCCGGTGTCGGCGAGGTTACCCTTGCAGATGCCCGCCTGCTTGTCTTTAGGAATCTTGGCCATATAACTCCTAATGACGTAGCCATAGTAGTCGGCGAGTCTCTGACGCTGTTCATCTGTGATATCCTTTGCTGCCACACTGGAACCATTTTCATTTATATACTTGATATCGAAGTTAGAGAGGCGGATAAGTTTACCTGCAGAAGCAAGATTCGTCAGAAGATTGTCGAGGGATGCCTTGTTGGCTTCCTGCCTGACAGCATCCTCGCTATAGGTGAGATTCAATTTGGCATTGATACCATCAATCTTGGCACCATTGGCATCCCAAATGTTAATCCAATATTTGAGACTCTCCAATTTCTTGTCGTTCTCAAGGCCAGACTCACTGATAAAGAACTTCAACGCTGCCAGGTCGCCGCCATGCTCTGCAAATGCAGCACTTGCCACCTTTGATACAGCGGGGGCGTAGTTGTCACTGCCTAAGACATCTTGCCAGAAGAACTTGTCGGTAGAGTGCTTGAGGTCGAGCATACCATTTTCGAGTTCTGTAGTGCCGATGGCTTCGTCGATAAGGTCGAACGTCTTGATACGTCCAGCGTTGATCTTCATCATACCGTCGCACCATGCGTTGAGAGCATAGTTGATCGTGTCTCTTTTCTCCTGTGCGGTCTGTGGGCGGTGGTTGTCAGGAAAATAGCCAACAGACACTTTCTGGATATAGACGGGAGCAGCACGGGTGTTGTCAATTCTCAAATAACCCTCTGTCTCGCCTGGTGTACTTTTGCACTCCACGACAATCTTCTTCCATTTTTCACCTCCAGGAAAAGCAAACCTACCATTGGTACCACCTCCATCAACAGGAGTGCCAGAGAAAACAACATTAAAGTTGGCGGTCTTGTCGGACTTTGCCCAGAATGTGACAGTATAGGTAGCAGTAGAATCCACTTCGAAACCTTCAATGATCCGGACACTGGCAGAAGCACCCACCTTCAGCGCATTAATACCATCATATTTTTCGATGGTAGCCGTTGGCTTTTCCACCGTGCCATCAAAGGATGTCATCGTGGTGTAGTCAACTGTCTTTCCCTCTACATAGTCAACGACGATCTCAATTGGAGCCGTGAGCGTATTCAGCCACTCATCGGCCTGATTGGCATTTGCAACAATAGGACTGCCCAACACCTCACCACCGATATCTTCCATATGGTCAAGAAGATCCTTCATGTCGAGGAAATTCATCACACCTTTAGCATTGATGATAGACCCGGACATCAGTGTGCTTCCGAAAGCGAAATTGTCGAAATTGGTAATAGCGGCAGCATGTGCCAGTTCCTGCTTGTTGAAATCAGACACATTGAGCGTGGCACCAAGAGACATGTTCGGATAGGTCTCTCTGTCGATATATGACTTGACAGGAGCCAAGTCCTTATAAGGTTCTACAAAAGCCGGATCTGGCTCAGCCTTGAAATAATGTGTTTCCTCGTTATAGTCGGCACATGATACTGCAAGTACACCTGCGGCCAACATCAAGAGACTGGTTCTAAATATTTTCTTCATATACTTAGCCTCCTATTATTGATTAACGTATTTGGGTGAGAAGAATTCCTTCTTGTTTGACTCACGAGTCTGAACGACCAGCGTATCGGCTGTCGTCACCTCAATATCATTAGCAAGAAGTATATCATTTCCTTTATCATCCTTTCCTATGACTTTACCTTTCTTGAAGGTTACCTCGTAAGCCAGACGGAGAATGTCACGCTGAACAGGCTGTTCGTTCATACTACCCCACTGATAGTCCTTGTATTCATCCTTCTCTGTTCCTTTTTCAATGAACTCGCCGGAACCAGTAGACACCACATCATCATCGTCAGTGGAGATAGTACACTGATTGCCACTGAACGTAAGGATAAGGTTGCAGGATATGGATGCAGCATTTCCAGAACGCTTGAAAGAAACAGGGAAGATGGCCTGCGACATGTTCTTGGTAGTGATGCCACATACTTCGTCGTTCTGGTTCACCGGATTCTTCTTGTAATGCTCCAGATCAGAGTTCACCAGAGAGAAGTCCTTGCGGACAACCGTTGTGGTATTTCCTTTTTCCGTCACATTGTCCACGCCACGACGGATATATTTTCCCTGCCAAGGGTTCATATACCTCACGCAATAGAGCACGTAATCCTTTGGCAGTACCTCCCAGTCTTCCTCGTTCGTGCGGGACGGGGTGAGACCTTCACGAGGCTTTCCGACAAGAATACTGTCAATGCCTGACACTTTCGACATACGAAGTGGAATGACATAGGTATTCTCCACGGCCTTGGGGTCACTGAAGAAATCATCCGTAAACTGTACTTCCACATAGCCACGAGGTTCACCATTGTAAGGAATGGCGTTGGATAATAATTTATAATAGGTTGTGGGCATTGGAAGGACAGGATCCGCTGCGTTTCCACCCTCATCCGTGAAAAAGAGGTTGTTGCAAAGTGTCTCGTCGACGACAATATCCACTGTTGCATCACGTCCGCCATAGGCACCGCCCATGGTTGACCAAATACGGCACTTGAACTCGTTGTCAAGCGTATTGTCGTAGATGTCATTACCAAGTATAAGCGTACGTACCGGGTACTGATAGGCGAAATAGGCTGTTGTACCGTATTGATAGTCAGGGAACTCCTTGTCTGCATTATAGCACGAAGCGTACGCGAGAGAAAGTGCCCCCAAGGCTACACCATAAATATATTTCTTGAGTTTCATCATAATCTATTAACGCTTAATTCTTAACTCTTAACTCATTATTACCACCCCTTGTTTTGCTTGAGGTTACTCCATTTCAGAACTTCACCCTTTGGAATAGGTCCATACATCTGATAAGAGTTGTCGTATTTGCGATCCTCAACCTCAATAACGGTGTATTTGAGCGGACTGTCTGCCTTGTCCGGATCGATTTTCTCAATCTGCATACCCTTGACACTCTCGTCAAGAGGCATCTTCCAACGGCGGAGATCCCAGAAGCGCTTGTTCTCGAAACAGAGTTCAATACGACGCTCATTGCGGATAAGTTGGGCCATCTTTTCCTTGTCAGACTTGATTTCCTCGAGATAAACGTCGGGAATCAAATTACCGCTCGCATCCATGGCTGTACCCAGTCCGCCACGCTCACGGATAGCCTTGATTACGTCGTAAGCCGTGAAACCTACACCTGTCGGGTCAGAAACAGGCCCCCATGCATCATTGGCCATTTCTGCATAAGCCAAGAAGATTTCTGTAGAGCGGATACGCGGATAAAGATGATATTTTTTATTGTCCTTACTTGGATCCGCATTAACATCATCACGAAGGAGTTTCTTCAGGTAATAACCTGTACGCGTTGATAAGCCATTCTGATAATTAAGGTTGTCAAGCATCTTGCCATCAGCATCAGGCAAATCAACACCCGTTGAAACCACCACATTACTGTAATACATACCATGATAGATAATATTATTAGAGAGACGTGGGTCACGGTTGGCATAGGGATTCTGGGGATCGTAACCAGACAGCGGATCTGAGATAGGACGGCCATTAGCCATGGGGAACGCATCCACAAGATTCTGCGATGGATTGACACGACCGCTACCATACAGCGTAGGCGGGAAGTTCTCCTTCTCCTGGTTATTGTCGTTACTCCGATTCTGGCGCCAAAGAATCTCCGGCATTTCCGATGCACCTGGATCCAGTTTAGATTTATTCCTGTACCAGGTATTACCGGATGGGTCAAATCCCTCTAACCCACCTATGCGCTTAAGTGCTTTGGCACAAATCGTTGCAGCCTCAGCAGAAGTCACTCCGCTCTGTTCACGGAAGGCGGGACTTGCCGCGAGCAAGGCAACCTGTGCCTTGATAGCCTCGGCTACCTTAGCCGACAGAAGACCATTTGACCTGGCACCGAACACCAGGTTATAACCAGATTTTTCAGCACCAAGCGCCTGATACTTGGCAGGAATTTCATCATTACTGCTTACGTCCTCATAATTACTGGGGAGCAGTGCTGCAGCACTGTCACAGTCGGCAAAACACTGCTTGACACAATCAGCAAAAGAGGCACGCGCCTGATTGAAGTCAGAACTACCGTCTTCAGCGACTGTCAACAGGGGTACGCCATAGAGTTGGCCATCATCTGCATAGCCGCCATGAGCCTGAAGCAAATAGTAATAGAAAAGGGCACGCAGACCGAAAGACTCGCCTTTCAGACGGTCAATGAACATCTGTTGCTTGGACGCAGCACTTGGAGCCCACTTCACCTTATCTACCTTTGAGAGGAAGAGATTGACATACTGTATGCCATCCTTACAATTATCCCACTGAGACATTGGGTTGTTATCGGCAGCCCAAGTACCAGTTGCCATATTCCAATAATTACCTCCTGTCTGATTGATTACAGCATCATCCGTAGCCACGTCCGTCTGAGTGGTCGTTATATAGGGCAGACGGGAATAGGCGTAAATCTGCAGACCATGTGCATACTTAGACTCCTCATACATAGCATCCTCAGATCGGTTGTTTTCATCTGCCGGCTCAAACATATCCTGGCATGAGCAGATTGTGAGGAGACCTATCAATAATATAATGTTTTTTTTCTTCATTTTCTTGTGCTTTATTAGAGGGTTACCTTAACACCGAGATTATAGAAACGAGTCTGAGGTGCAGAGCCAATGTTCGTCTCCATCAACTGGCGATTCTTTGAGATGGTGAGGAGATCGTTTCCGTTCAGATAAACGGAGAGCGCCTTCACCCACTTTCCCTCAAACATCTCCTGTGGGAAGTCGTAGGTCAGTTGTACCTTGCGAAGGTTGAAACGGTCGGTGCTATACATCCAGAATGTGGAGAATGCATTGTTGTTATTCGAACTCTTTGTAGTCAGACGTGGATGAGTAGCGGTAGACGCCGTCTCTGGTGTCCAACGGCCAAGCGCATTGACAGAGTACTTGTCGTTTCCCTGCATATAGTAGTAACTGTTACCGTTGTTCTTCATGCCGTATGCACCGAACTGGCCATTGCCAAGCACGAAGAGCGTCCAATTCTTATACTTGAGCGTAAGGTTCACACCCAATGTGAAAGGTGAGCCATAGTTACCCCACTTGCCAAGATCCACTTGGTCCTTGTTATCAATTTTACCGTCACCATTTACATCTTCGTACTTCAAGTCACCCGGCTGGATTTCACCACCAATCTTCGAATCGGGAACTTCCGACTTTCGAGTGTACTTTCCTGTCTCTGAATCGTAATTAAAGTCATCAACAGAATAGAAACCTAAGCATTTGTAGCCCCAAATCACGTCAAGAGGACGACCCTCCGTATACTTATGAGGAGCGGCAGGGTCGATGGTTTCATCGTACTTCTTCCATTTTGTAGTAAGATAGGTGCCGACAACGCCGAGTTGTGCGTGAACCTGACCAAACTGTTTCTGGAATGTTACACTGAAGTCAAGACCCTTGCGGTTCTGAATGTTATTATTGATAGCCGGTTTGAATGAACTGCCGTTAAGACCACCCGACAGGTGTGACGGGAATGTGGTTGGATCCTGGATAATAAAACCATCCATATCCGTATTGAAGAAAGTGAGGTCGGCGGAAATCAACCTGTTGAAGAACGAGCCACGCAGACTGATGGACCACTCCTTGCGATGAATATAATCGAGGGCCGGGTTGCTACCAGTGGTTGAATAGGTGAGGTCTGTGCTGGCTCCATCATTCCAAGAGAAGCCACTACCATTCGTTGCCCAACGGGCATCATAAAGATAGTAATATCTGGAACTTGACTCGCCCATATAAACATCAATATCCTCGTTCAAATCGCTGTAGGATGCACTCAGCAACAAGTCGTCAACAAATGACCCCTGCAGGAAACTCTCCTTAGCCAGGTTCCAACCGATGGTGAAAGAAGGCGAAATGGCTTCGCGATGGCCTTCAGCAAGACGGGAAGAATGGACACCTGCCAAGCCCACTTCAGCAAAGTAACGACTCATATAGTCGTAACCAGCCTGAAGGCCCAGGTTGGCATTAGTATAACGGTGATAGGTACCACTGGCTGTGGTCGTATACATATTTCCGAGCAACATACCCGTGACATGATGCTTGTCAGCAAAGGTATGGTCATAGTCGAAATGACCATTCCAACTGATGGTCTGGCGATAGGACGTGTTTGACATAGACATGAAACCTGTCACGACTTCATCACCCTGCTGAGTAAGACCTACAATAGCATCCTCTGTATTATAGTTACTCCACGTCGGGATGAATACACCATACTTGTTGTTATACGAATTACTGTAGTTGGCAGCATAGTCGATAGAGAACAATGTCTTAAACGACAGACCCCTGACGAACTTATCCATGTCGTATATGATACCTGCATCGAATTGGAACTGACGGCTGACAGATGTTGTCTTACCTCCAAAATAGCAGTCTGCGATAGCATTGCTCTGGGTAACCCTTGTACCACCAGGGAAATATTTGCCGTCAAGCAGATTAAGCGACTTAGCAAGTATGGCAAGTGCCTTGCTGGCATTCGGGTCAACCATTTCAATCGGAATCAACGGGGCAGCGTTTTCCGGGAAATTCGGACGCATGGTGGCAGCCTCACCCCAGAAGTTACCTTTGTTCTTGTTTTCATTATAGAAGGTAGCACTGGCATCAGCAAAACCCTTGACAACCTTGTTAATCACAAGGTCTACATTACCACGTACACTGAAACGGTCGGTATAGTTATCCTTTGCCGGACCGAAATTGAGGAGGTCTTCTGCACGATAGTAGTTGATGTTCGTATAGAAATGGGCACGCTGACCACCACCCTGAATTTCCAATGTTCCTTCAGAGCGATTATATATCTTCCGGATATACTCGTCTGAATAATAGTTCACATTGGGATAACGGTATGGATTCTCACCAGAAGCATGATTATAAATATCTTGCTGAGAATACTTTCGACCGGTTGTCAAGTTATCGTTTATACACGCTTCGTTGTAAAGTGTCATATAATCAGCAGAACTGAGATATTCAGGGAACTCCTTAGCCACATGGAAACCAGTATTAGCATTGGCTTTGATCTGCAAACCTTCAACAGTACCACGCTTGGTGGTAATCAGGATGGCACCCTTGGCACCCTTGGCACCATAGAGCACGACTGCCTGTGCACCCTTGAGGAAAGTAATCTGTTCAATTTCAGAGGGCAGCACGTTGTTGGAAGGACGCTTCACACCGTCAATAATCACGAGCGGCATATTGTAGTTGTCGTTATTGTCAAGGCGGTCGTTGTCCATACCCCAAAGGTTGTTACCATTCCATCCTCCGACAAGCGCATACATGTCTTCGAGGCTACTCTGAGTGTAATCCTTCTTAGACAGTTCCTCCATGTCAACATACGAAACGCCTCCAAGAAGATGGTCGGGGTCTTTGTCGCGGAAAGCAACATGGACTTTCTTTTTTACTACTGTAGAATCTGCGTCGTCAGCAGTCTGGGCCACCGAGCAGACAGACCCCATCAGCAGCATTCCCGCTATAACATATTTTATCTTAGTAATCATAATTCCTAATTTCTAATTCCTAATTTCTAATTATATTACCATCCTGGGTTCTGCGGGAATCCTTCATAAAGATAAGTATCCTTGTCAGGAAGCGGGAACCAGTAGTGCTTCGATTCCAGACGACGGGTAATCAGTTCTTCCTTGTGGAAGTTACCAACATGCGCATCCTTTGGATCATGTGTCTGGAACCAATTATCCTTTTCCAGTCGCTCGAACTCATGAGAGTACTTCACTGTATAAGGAGGCTCGGTCAGGAGAAGCCAGCGCTGGAGGTCACACCAACGGAAGCCCTCAAATGACAGTTCTACAGCACGCTCACGACGTACCTCATCAATGAAGTGTTCTCTGGTATCCATCAGATTAGCCTGGACATGCTCCATAGGATACTCGTCAGAGTTGACACGGTCACGGAGTTTATTGATGGCATCAACAGCAGAAAGCGACGGACAATAGATTGGCTTTTCCTTCAATTCTGATACACCGTTGGCCATAGCAGCCCGTGCCTCAGCATACATCAGGTAAATATCAGCCAGACGCATATATGGGAGATAACTATGGAAACAGTTACCATTTTCCCAGCCATAGCACCATCTGTCTAACTCGTTACACTGATGAGGAACCAACTTCTGAATGAAATAGCCCGTGCTACTCGCATTGTCGACCGCACGCATAGCACCGCCCGTGTAAAGAGAACAATAATCAAGTTGCAATTTCTTCTGCGCATCCGTAAAGTTTTCTGTATTGAGCACATAGTGGAAACCATCGAATACGATATCGTGGTAGAATCGTGGATCGCGATCCTTGTAGGGATGCTCCGGATCCCAGCCAGAGAGAGGATTCAACACATATTCGCCATTCTGTACAAGATAGATGGGTTGTCCATTAGCCATACCATACTGGTCGATAAGGTTGGCTGTGGGGTGATGAATGATGTTATCATGAGGGACGATACCCAATACTTTGGGGCCAAAAATCTTCGAATTGTTCCAGTTGGAAGCGTCTGCATCAGAAAGGCCACGGAAGATAGCCTCTGTTGAACCAGGCTGGAGCCAACTCTGTCCTCTGGTATAGAAGATGTCTGAGAAACAAGACTGCGCATCTTCATTTTTCTCGTGATTATAAATGTCAACATAGTCGAACTCTGCCAATTTGTACTTGACCGTTCCTTTGTTAACCATATCAAGAGCCTTTCCAAGAGCCTCGGCAGCCTTCTTACAATAGGCTACATCATAATCATAGGTCTTACCGTTGGAACCGGCACCTAACAGTTGGGCAACGCCACCGTTCTTGGTCTTCTCAAATTCCTTCATGAGCGGAGAACCTGCCCAGAGATAACATTTGCCTAAGTAACAAAGGGCCACGAACTTGTTGACGCGGAGGTCATTCTTTCCTGAAGTCTGCATACCGGCGAGTGTATCATCCCAATCCAAAGGAAGAAGATCAAATGCCCTTTCAAAGTCTTCTGCACAGCGTTCGGCACATTCTTGGAAGGAAAGGCGAGGCAGTTCAGGGATGTTTGCAGCCTCAAAAGCCTCGTCAATGTATGGAAGGCCTCCGAAATAGCATATCAATTCAAAATGCCACCAAGCACGGAAGAAATACATCTGCCCAAGCAACAGGTCACGCTCTTCGTCCGTTCCAACGAGCGACTTGATGTTCGCAATACCCATGTTACATTTACGGATGCAATACCATGAACTTCTCCAAAGCGAACACCTATCACCATTTAACCAGCACTGGCTGTTGTTCCACACATTACGATAGTTACCAAGGTCTACCTGATGGTCCATGTGCGCATAACCCTCAGGGTTGTGGACAGCATCGTCACCAAAATTCCAAGCGGAACAATAATTAGCCTGCTCCTTATTAGGAATCAAATTATAAATTTCCTCCAAATATCCCTGGAAATTGCGGTAGTTCTTGAATGCCTCATCTTCAGCCACGATAGAATCCGGATCCTTGTCGAGCCAGTCGGTACAAGAAGTGAGGATAACACCGCTACTCAAGAGAAGTAGCGAACCACACAAAAGGGATTTAATATTCTTATATTTCATATCCATTAACTTATTATACCTATTTAAATATAAAGCTTAAATCCGAAGTTATAACGTCTGACTGTCGGGTAAGCACCACCGCCACCACTCCATCCGTAGTTACTCTCACGGTCGTCGGGCATCTTTGTTATCAGGAAAAGGTTGTTACCATTCAAGTAAAGTTTCAGGCTTGAGAAACCAAGTTTTTTGATCCAACCCTTCGTCCATGTATAGGCGATCTCCACGTTCTTAACTCGGAAATAGGAGCCATCGAAGAGATACTGTGTTCCGTCATTATAGGAAACCTGAGTGGTGAAGCGTGGTACAACAACTTCACCCGTTCTATCTACGGGATTCCACCAAGTACCATTGTCATAAACAGTAAGTAGTTTGTTATTGAAAGAAGTGAGACCTACGTCACGTGTGACACCTGTAACGCCATATAACTGGGCAAAACAACTCCAACCTTTCCACTCCCATCCAATTGTGGCATTATACGTATGCTCTGGATTACCAGTGTAGCCGTAAGGAGCCTGGTCGTTTGTCTCGTCTATAACACCGTCACCATTGAAATCTACAATATAATGGTCACCTATAAGTACCTGACTATCATCCTTCTCGCGCTGAGGCACACTATAAAGTTCATCGTAGGTGCCGATAAAACCATTATCTATAAATGACGTGTACTGACCTTGAGAATAACCCTCTGACTTGCGATAACTTGGAATCAATGCCGGATCATCCTTCAGCATAATTTTGTTGTGCGCGTATGTGTAATTGGCGTTTACCCAGAAACGCATTCCATTGTTTAATACCTTATTGAAACGGATCTCAAATTCAAAACCGGTGTTCTTAATCTTACCCTTGTTAACGTCTGGGGTCTTGGCTGCACCATAATATGAAGGCACAGAACGGTCTGTTCCATAAATAAAGATGTCATAACGATCATCGCGGAACCAGTCGAAACTACCAGCAAACATACCACCGAGGAAAGCATAGTCAAAACCAAGGTTCATCTTTTTAACTGTCGCCCAACGGAGGTCTGGGTTGGCTATACTGGATTCCTTATAGCCAGTGAAAGGACTATTTGATCCATCAGTGTTCATCTTGAAAGGTCCAACAACTGACCAACCTGTAATGTAAGCCCAACGGTCACCTGCACTATCATCACCAATCTCACCATAAGAGCCACGAATCTTGAGCATATCAATAATCTTCTTATCTCTCAGCGTTTTCATGAATTTCTCTTCTGAAATCATCCAACCTGCCGCTCCTGAACAGAAGAATGCAAATCGGTTGTCTGGAGAAAACTTCTGTGAACCATTATAGGCACCGTTAAACTCTGCGAAATACCTGCTCTTATAATCATAGGTGGTACGGAACACCCAGTCTTCACGACGATTCTCAAGTTCAGAACCACTTGCATGGATACGACGTTTCCAGTTACCCATAGCAGTCACGTTATGGTCACCAAACTGACGACCCCAGAAGAGTTGCAACGACATTTCTGTTGCGCGACTTGTACCACCGACGCTACCTGCTACCGTTGTCCAATCACGACTTTCATAAAAATCGAAACCTGTAGTATCATCCACCAGTTTCTCCGCCATTAACTGACCATTTTCCGGGAGCATATATGCCCTCTTCGTTGTGTGCAGGTCAGAAATGCCACGTTCTGCCTCATTAAACCGGTTGTCCCAAGAGATAGTACCCCGTGCAATAAGACCCTTTGTGATAAAATCAAGATTTTGCTCAAGAGCAAAGTCAGTAAATATATTTGTTTCCGTCTTCTGTTCATAACCAGAAGTAGCCACGTTCATAGGAGAGTTCGCAATATTGGAAACCAAGGGATAGTAACCCCATGCACCGTCAGAGAACTGGACGGGAAAGAGGTTTGGAGCCATACCATATGCACCGGCCCAGTTTTGCTGTTGGAAGAACTCACCACTATTACCCCAATAATAACGCGGGGTCTTTCTCAGAGCATTGGAACCTGCCAAATTGACCTTGAACTGGGTAGTCTTCGTAATCTGGAAATCCAGATTTGAACGTACATTCAGACGGTTGTATGAATAACCACCTTCATAACCCTGACGGTTATCCCATATCTTAGTCATATCACCTTCGTTCTGGAAGTCGAAAGCCACGAAATACTTCACGAACTTTGTACCACCGGAGAAATTGAGGTTTGTATTATAAGATAAGGTGTAATTCTTAAACATCTCCTCCTGCCAGTCAACATTCGGATAGCGTTCTGCCTGACTATAATCGCCGAGGTAGTTCCCTGCGGCATCATAGTTTGGCTTAACCGTATAGTCCTGATTGCGGAAATTATCAATGAACGTCTGCGGACGATAATAGGCCCAAGAAGCGTCACCGCCAATGGCAAGTTCATGCTCAATGGCCTCATTACGCAGCATATAGCCATCGTAAGAGTCGTACTTACGGGGGAGTTTAGAAACCGCCTTCAATGTGGCGTTGAAACCGACATCAATTCTGGCCTTGCCTTCCACACCACGCTTGGTGGTGATCAGAATCACACCGTTAGCACCTTCCACACCGTAAACGGCTGTAGCAGAGGCATCCTTCAACACAGAGACAGTTGCCACGGAGGAAATATCCACCGACTTAATCTCACGCTTGACACCATCGACGAGAATCAGAGGCTGGGCATCCTGATTCCAGGCGGCTGCACCACGAATGTAAATACGTGGGTCTTCTTCACCTGGCTGACCAGTAGAAGCAATAGTGGCAATACCTGGGAGGTTACCCGTGAGAGCCGCACTGACACTACCAATACCTGCCGAACGTTCAAGGACTTCACCTGTAGTCTGTGTGATGGCACCCACCACAGAGGCTTTCTTCTGCTGACCGTAACCTACGACCACAACCTCTTGTAGTTCAGTATTGTCACTCAGCGTCACTTTGAACTCGCGCTTCTTGCCAACTTTCAATTCTTGGGAATTCATTCCTACATAGGAAACAACGATCGTCGTCGATTCAGAAGGAACACTCAAAGAGAAATTACCATCGAAGTCTGTGACGGAACCTACCGACGTATTTCCCTTTACTACAACAGAGGCACCTATCAGCGCCTCGCCGTTTGAATCGACAACGGTTCCCTTAATGGCAATACCGCCCTGTGCCCACATCGTGATACAGAACGCCATCATCAACAACAAGACAGCCCCGCGGCGTAGTCGTTGAGCCCCCAAGAGAACAGTTTCGCTCAGTAAATAAGTCAACTGTTTCATCTTGCCTGATTTAGATTCATACTCTTTAATCATTAAAATTGATTAGGCTATTTGTAAACTATACATTAAAAATATCAAAATTCGGTGCAAAGGTAAGGGTTTTTTGCATAATTAACAAAATTTTGAGTAACATTTTCTTTATTTTAGGTAACAAATTGTTTGTTTTTAAAAAAAAGCCGTATCTTTGCATCGGTTTTGTAATATACT
>JAFWTK010000043.1 GCA_017518935.1 Prevotella sp. | reverse complement strand
TCAAGAAAGACGATGAACTCATTCGCTGGTACGACCGCGAGGATCATGCCATCTTCGATGTTTGCGCTGACGACCACTGTCAGCGCTATCAGGGCATCACGAAACAGTCGAGCCCCGTTGTCGAGGAGGCTATCAGGGAGACGAGAGGACAGATTCTGGCCTATGGCGATGAGATCTGCGATGCCCGTTTCTCGAAATGCTGTGGCGGACAGACGGAAGAGTTCCAGTACTGTTGGGAGGATACGCCTAAACCTTATCTTGTGTCCTTTCATGATCCTTATTGCGACACCCACGATGCGCATGTACTCTCGCAGGTACTCAACGACTTCGATCAGGAAACGCTTGGCTTCTACCGTTGGACGGTGGAATATACCCAGGAAGAATTCTCTGAACTTGTCAACCGTAAGTTGAACACTGACTTCGGTCTGATTACCGACCTCATTCCTTTGGAACGGGGCAAGAGTGGACGTATCTGGAAACTGAAGATTGTTGGCACGAAGAAGACCTTCACTATCGGTAAGGAACTGGAGATACGCCGCGCCCTCAGCGAGACGCATCTGCTCTCTTCCGCTTTCGAGGTTGAGAAGAATTCCTCCGACGGTATAAGGTTCATCCTGCACGGCAAGGGTTGGGGCCACGGCGTGGGCCTTTGTCAGATTGGTGCCGCCGTCATGGGCGAGCAGGGCAAGTCTTACGACGAGATCCTCCTCTTCTATTACCGCAATGCCGAAATCCAACGTCTTTATGACTAATCATAATTACTAATTCCTAATTTCTCATTTCTCATTATGAAGAAATCTCCCTGGGCCTGGGTGCCCACCCTCTATTTCGCAGAAGGTCTGCCCTATGTGGCTGTGATGACCATCTCGCTCATCATGTATAAGCGTCTCGGCTTGTCGAATGCCGATATCACGCTCTACACCTCTTGGCTCTATCTGCCGTGGGTCATTAAACCCCTGTGGAGCCCGTTCATCGACATCATCCGCACTAAGCGCTGGTGGATTGTCGCTATGCAGTTGCTCATCGGTGCCGCTCTAGGCGGTGTGGCCTTTACCATCCCCGGCCCATACTGGCTGCAGGGGTCACTGGCTTTCTTCTGGCTGATGGCCTTCTCCAGTGCCACCCACGACATTGCTGCCGATGGCTTCTATATGCTCGGTCTCGAACAGCACGAGCAGGCTTACTTCGTGGGCATCCGCAGCACATTCTACCGTATCGCCACTATTGTCGGCCAAGGACTGCTGGTGATGCTGGCAGGCAATCTCGAGGTAGTCACTCGCAACATCAAGTACTCCTGGAGTCTGATGTTCTACGGCATGGCGGGTCTCTTCATCGCCTTCTGGCTCTGGCATAATTATATCTTGCCGCGCCCAGCCGAAGACAAGGGCATGACGCGTCTCAGTGGCGGTGAGATCATGACAGAGTTCTGGCAGACGCTGAAGACCTTCTTCCATAAGCCCCAGGTATGGGCTGGCATCTGCTTTATGCTCTTCTACCGTATGCCTGAGGGATTGCTGGCCAAGGTCAGTGCCCTCTTCCTTATCGATGCCCAGCACAATGGCGGTCTTGGACTTTCACCCGCAGAGTACGGACTGGTACAGGGTACGGTGGGTGTCATAGGCCTGACGCTTGGCGGTATCCTTGGCGGTATCGTGGCTAGCCGAGATGGCCTGAAGCGCTGGCTCTGGCCAATGGTGATGGCCATCACGCTGCCCGACCTGGTGTATGTCTATCTCTCCTACGCCCTTCCAGAGAATTTCCTCATCATCAACACTTGCGTCTTTGTCGAGCAGTTTGGCTACGGCTTCGGCTTCTCGGCCTATATGCTATATCTTATATATTATAGTCAGGGAGAGCACAAAACGGCGCACTATGCGCTCTGCACTGCTTTCATGGCGCTGTCGATGATGATTCCGGGACTCTTTGCCGGTGCCCTGCAGGAGTCAGTGGGCTATCCCGCCTTCTTCCTCATCGTTGTGGTGGCGTGTGCCATGACTTATGTCGTTACAGCCTTTCTGAAGATTGATCCCGAATTCGGGAAAAAGAAACAAGAATAATTCAAAAACGTAGACTTATGAAAAAGTTAATGATATCAGCCATTCTGATGGCAGTAACTGTATGTGCCTTGGCACAGCATAAGGCGGAAGCCTATTTCTCTTTCAGGGAGATGCCCAATATGCTCAAGTGGTGTCCTGCGCCCCCCGATACCGTTGGCGCTGCTTTTGCCTACGATATTATGCAGTATATGTGGGGCAAGCAGATGCGCCTGAACAAAGAACGTGCCGAGATTGCCATCCGTGATGCCGTCTATAGTCTCGAGTGCATCATGCAGGAGTTTAGTGAGCCCTTCGGTTTGAAGATGTCTGAGGAAGAAACCCCTGAGATCTATAAACTGCTCAGTGATGCGAAGGCTACCTGCGAGAACATTAGTAACTTCCCTAAGTTTTACTATAAGCGGATACGTCCGTTCATGCGTTTCCACGAGCATACGGCGACGCCTCAGTTTGAACCGGATTTGCGCAGGAATTTCTCCTATCCCTCAGGTCATACCATCCTTGGCTGGTGCAGTGCTCTGCTGCTCACGGAGATCAATCCAGAACGAGCTGATACCATCCTGGCACGTGGTATGATGTACGGTGAGAGTCGTGTGATTGTGGGTGCTCACTGGCAGAGTGATGTGGATGCTGGTCGTCTGGCTGCATCTGCTGCCTATTCCCGCATGCACACCAGCGAACGTTTCTTGGAACAGATGCAGTTGGCACGTCAGGAGTTCCGCATCAAGACGGGACTGGCCACCCCTGCTGAGATAAAGACTTATCAGAAGGCTGCCAAGAAACGCGCTGCCAAGAAATAGGCTGAATTCAAAAACTATTGTATCAGATGCCGGCACCGTCCTGGAAGCCGGCATCTATGGCTTTCGACTGGAGGATTTTCGAATAGGGCGGTACGCTGTGCGTGAGCCAGATGTTACCGCCGATGACGGAATCGTGGCCGATGGTGATGCGCCCTAAGATGGAGGCGTTGGAATAGACGGTCACATGGTCTTCGATAATCGGGTGTCGCGGCACGTTCAGCATATTACCCTCTTCGTCGTACTTGAAACTCTTGGCACCGAGGGTCACGCCTTGATAGAGGGTCACGTGGTTGCCGATGATGGCTGTCTCGCCAATCACAACACCCGTACCGTGGTCAATGGAGAAGTACTCGCCAATCTGTGCGCCCGGGTGGATGTCGATACCCGTCTTGGAATGCGCCTGTTCGGTGATGATACGGGGGATGACAGGTACGCCCATCTTGTGTAGGCGGTG
>JAFWTK010000042.1 GCA_017518935.1 Prevotella sp. | reverse complement strand
TGTTGAACTTAAACGCTATTTACTATGCCACGCACAGCAAGAGACCAAAGTGCCACAGGAATCTATCATGTTATGATTCGCGGCATCAATCGTCAGGACATCTTTGAAGCCCCGGAGGACTACAGGAAGTTTATCGAGACGCTTGCCTCACTCAGAGAGGTTGTCTCAGAAGACATGCAAACAAAAATCTGCACCTGCCACATCTACGCATATTGCATCATGCCGAACCACGTGCACATCTTGATTCATGAGAAAGGATGGACAATAAGCCAGTGTGTGAAACACATCGCAGATATATACGTGCGCTATTACAACAAAAAGTATGGACGCATTGGCCATCTGTTACAAGACCGATTCAAGAGTGAACCGTGCAACGACTCCGGCTACTTCGTTGTTCTTATGCGCTATATCCATCAAAACCCTGTCAAGGCTGGCCTTGCAAAAACGGCCAGGGAATACTGCTATAGCTCTTGGGGGAATGACTACCTGGGCTTGGGTGACCTTCATGTATGCATGACAGAATCCGTCATACGCAGGTACACGCTCACAGAACTCACAGCGTGGATTGACATGCCGATGCCAGAAAGGTATGGATGCATCGACATTGACGAAAGACGCGTGATACCTGATATCGAGATAAGAGAAGCTGTCATCAAGGCATGTGGTCTGCGCAGCATCTCTGATTTTCAACTTCTGACATTAGAAAGAAGAAAAAGTGTTATTCAAGAGGTTATGCGATCGCTCGATGTCAGGCCAAGACAACTCTCAAGAGTTACTGGCATGAATTACGAGACCATCAGGAATATAGCAAAAAAATTGCCATGAAAACAGGCACCCATACCCAGGTGCCTGTCCCCATGACTAAGGCCCATGACTAAGTTCCCCATGACTAAGTCCCCATGACTAATTCAAGCGGAGTGGCAGTCCCCCTCACCTCACAGAGGGTCTGTCCCCCTGTGAGGTTAAATCACATCGATGCCCACAGAATGTCGGTTCTACTTCTGATAATCTGCCTCCTATTCTGATAACTTACATATCTGCGTCGTATTTAATTGAAAATATCAAAATCTGCATTGTAGGCAGGTGATTGGATAGACAACAGGTTGAGGACGGAATGGAAAATGTAATGCTGCTCCAGCACCGCTGGCAGGTTGCTCTTGTAGGCTCTGAAATCTGCTGAAGTCCATACTAGGAACGGTATCTCGTACTGCTCCTTGGGAGCCAGTTTCATCGGCAGACCATGCATGAACATCTTGTTTTCACCGAGGGACTCACCATGATCGGAAACAAAGATCATGGCACTCTTCCAGTCTTTCATGGTGCGCAAAGTGCTGATAAGGCTGTCAAGGAGAAAATCGGTATAGCGGATAGTATTGTCGTAGGCATTGACCAACATGCCCACATTCTTCTCACCCTCCTCCACATTCTTGGCCACAGGCTTGTACACCTCGAACTCCTTCGGGTATTTGTTGGCATATTGGGGACCGTGGCTTGTGCTGGTGTGCAGTATGATCAGCACCTTGTTCTTGGGACTTGACTCAATGCGCTGACGGAGTCCTGCAAAAAGGATGCCGTCATAGTCGCTATCCACATCAGGATATTGGCTGGCCAGTTCCGTGTCCGTCAGATATTCTTCAATATGTATAGGGGGCTCTCCCCAGTTAGAGGTACGCCACGACACGTCAACACCTGTACGGAAGGCATAGTTGGGCAGCAACTCGTAAAGGTCACCGCTGTCTTTCGGCTCAAGGATAGCCTTGGAGCCGGCTGTGGTATAGGTGGCACATGAGGTGGCCTGATACACCTTCAGTTCCTCCTGTTTCGACAGCAGGGGATTGGTATCACGCTGGTAGCCGTAGAGTTGGAAGTTCGCTTTTCTTGCCGACTCGCCGATGACGAGCACCACCACCGCCTTCTCGTCATCTGTAATCCTGCCGTCGGGCAGTTTGATTTCTTCGGCCTGTTCGTCCTGACTAAAACCGATGATGCGATATGTATTGGCAATGTACGACCAGGGCTGCAAGAGCCCTCCCAATTCGGTGTCGTGCTGACTGAAGAACAGCGTCTGACTGATGTTCAGCAATCCTACAACGAGAATGACAGCCAGCGAACTGCCGCAATAAATGCCCAGTTTCCTGGCCTTACCTATCACTACAGGCTGCAACAGGCAGAACAGGGCAGGAAGAATGCCAAAGACGAGGATGAAAAGCCATAGCGACCAACTGAAGAATCCTGATGCCTCCGAATATCTGGTGTTGAACACGTTCTCGATGGTGGTAGCATCGATGAATACATTGTAGGTCAGAATGAAATAAACGGCTGTGGCATTGATCACCGAAAGGATGGCCAGCACAATCCTGCCCACAATTCTCATGCAGAACATGACCAGACAGGTCATCATAAAGTTCAGCACCAACATGATGACCGCCAGCGATACTGTCAGCCATACGATACCAATAGGACTCTCATTGCTGTTGTCGATGACAAACCGAAAGAAAGGTATGTTGTAAAACAACAATGAGCCTATACTGACGATACATGAGAAAGAAAAAAGCGAAATAGGGCGTAGGAGTGCTTTTTTCACCATGCATAATAATGCTGTCATTTTTTCAAACTACTTCCCGTTTTGCCTGATGACACTGTCGACCAACTTCATGCCTGCGGTTTCGTATGTCTTAAATCTTGTATGGCCTCACGGCACTGCTCCATCAGCCATTTGGGGGTAGAGGTGGCACCGCAGATACCTACCGTCTGGATGCCTTCCAGCCACTCAGCCTGTATCTCCTGCGGGTCTTCTATCAGATGGGTGTTGGGGTTGACACGCAGGCATTCGTTGAAGAGCACCTTGCCATTACTGCTTTTCCGTCCGCAGACGAAGAGAATCAGGTCGTGGCGGGTTGCAAACTGCGAGATATTCGGCATACGGTTGGCTACGGAGCGGCAGATGGTGTCGAAACTCTTGAAGGTGGCCTCCGGGGAGATATGGGAGGAGATGTAGTCGATGATACGATGGAACTCGTCGAGCGACTTCGTGGTCTGGCTGTAAAGATAGATATCGTTGTTAAAGTCAAGATCCTTCACCTCGTCGAAACTCTCGATAACGATAGCGGCGCTGTTGGTCTGCCCCACGAGCCCAAGCACTTCAGCGTGACCTTTCTTGCCGAAAATGACAATCTGACCCTTTCCCGATTCGTACTGCTGCTTGATGCGCTTCTGGAGTTGGAGCACCACAGGGCAGGTGGCATCGATGATCTCGATGTTGTTGCGACGCGCCAGTTCGTAGGTCTCTGGCGGCTCACCGTGGGCCCGCAGAAGCACTTTCACATCGTGGAGTTGGCGGAGGTCATCGTGGTTGATGGTGATGAGTCCCATCTTACGAAGGCGTTCGCACTCCATACCATTGTGTACGATATCACCGAGACAGTAAAGGATTGGCTTATCGGGGGATTCCTTATCCCCTGAAACACGTTGGGAAGCCAGTTCTTCCTCGGCCTTGGTGATGGCGGTGGTCACGCCGAAACAGAAGCCACTGCCACTATCAATCTCAATCTGAATCATAGCCACAGATTACACAGTTTTTTTTAATAAGTCAAAATACATATCGAGGAGGTCTTGGGCGGCGACAAAGGAGGTTTTCTGGCCTGCGAGCACCATCTGCTCGGCGGGCTGCAACTGCGCCTTGATGAGAGGATTGTTGTAGAAGTTGAGCCGCAGGTGCTCGTTGATGCTCTCGTACATCCAGTACTTGGACTGTTCATTGCGACGATAGTCGAAATAGCCGTTGGCCTTCACGAAGTCGAAATACTGATAGATCATGTCCCAGATCTCCTTCACACCCGTACCATAGAAACCGCTGTAACAGAGCACCTTCGGGCTCCATCCGCTGTCGGGCATCGGGAAGAAATGGAGGGCATTGCGGAAGTTCGTCGCTGCCATCTGACAGCGATCCACATTATCGCCGTCACACTTGTTGATGACGATGCCGTCGCTGATCTCCATGATGCCGCGCTTGATGCCCTGGAGTTCATCACCGGTGCCTGCCACCTGGATGAGCAAAAAGAAATCCACCATCGAGTGACAGGCCGTCTCACTCTGTCCGACACCTACTGTCTCGACAAATATCTTGTCGAAGCCTGCGGCCTCACAGAGGATGATGGTCTCACGGGTCTTGCGAGCCACACCGCCCAACGAACCTGCCGAGGGGCTGGGACGGATGAAGGAGTCCGGATGCAGGGCCAGTTTCTCCATACGGGTCTTGTCGCCGAGGATGCTGCCCTTGGTACGTTCCGACGAGGGGTCGATGGCGAGAACGGCAAGTTTGCCGCCCTTCTCCTTGAGTACGTGGATACCGAACTCGTCGATACTCGTGGACTTACCCGCACCAGGCACACCGCTGATACCTACACGGACGGAGTTGCCGCTATAGGGCAGACACTTGTTGATGACCTCCTGCGCCTTTGCCTGGTGGTCGGGGTTGACACTCTCGATAAGGGTCACGGCCTGCGACAAGACGGTGACATCGCCTTTGACGATGCCCTCCACCATCTCTGCCGCCGTGAGTTCACGGCGTTTGTTCCGCCTCAGGTAGGGGTTGACGATAGGGGGCTGCTTGACGCCACTGTTGACTTGCAGGCCTGCATATTCTGAACTGTTCTCAGGATGCTCCATATTACTTCACATTAATATTTATAACGACCTTTGCGTGATCGGGATCGTTGGTTATCATCAGGATACGGGGTTTGACGCGCAGTTTCTGGAGGTCATCGGCATAACCCGTCACCTTCAGTGTCGTAGACAGCCCCGGCTCCAGTTCCTGCTTGCCCAGCGTGACCTTCAGTCCTGTGGTAAAGAGTTGCATAGAGGAGATCTTCAACGTGGTCTTACCCACATTGGAAAGTTGCAACTCTACCGTCTTCTTTTTCTTTCCGCCAAAGTCGGTAAAGTCGATATCGGTGGAAGACATCTGCAACTGTGGAGCCAAGCCCTTGCTGAACTCATCGTAGTCCTGCAGATGAGGCAGCAGCACCACAGAGACAGGTATCTCACTGTCCTTGCTGACCTTCTCGCCCAACCGCTTGGCCAGATAGACAGACGTCTGCGTCAGTCCTAAGTCACGGAGTTTGTCGGAGTTCAGGGTGACGGAGATCGTACCGCCCTTGCCGGGTTCCAGAATCTCTGGTTTCGTGGTGGCAGAGAGGTATGGCGGCAGATGCATCAGGTGGGGCTGCATAGGCCCTTCACCATTGTTCATCACGTGAATCTCCTGCATCGGGGTGTCGCCCTTATTGACATCATCGAACTCCAGTTCATTATTGTCGTACAGCATATCACCCATCGCAAGGGGGTAGTTGCCGGTATAGTCGAGCACCTCGGGCACCACGACACCTCGCATCGTCAGATAGACGGGTTTCTGGGAACCGTTGCTGACGACGGCTGCCATCTTCTGGAAGTGACCCAGCATCTTGGCGTCGTAGGTCATCTTAATGGTAAACTTATCCCCAGCACCCACTTCCTTGGGAAACTCCACTGCCGTGCAACCGCAGTCGGGCTTCACGCTCTCAATTACGAGTTTGCGACGACCTTTGTTACGGAGTTCAAAGGTTGCCGTGATGGGTTGTTGGAATCCCGTCCGACCTGCGTTGACCTTCGCCTGCGTGACCTCTAAGGTCTGGGCAAGAGAAGTGAGAAGTGAGAAGTGAAAAGTGAGAAATATAAACAGGATTTTCTTCATATTCATTCTTTGATTTTAAGGGTTTGTGAATGGGTGGTGCCGTGGAACTCTGGCGCGTAGGCACACTGGACGGTACAAGTACCCGTCTCATAGACACCGGGACGGTCGATATAGTATTCCGTCTCGATGACGTGCTTACCCTTCGACAAAATATCGAAGTAATAGTTCGTGGAGTAATCGCGTGGCGTGCAGTAGGAGCCTCTGTAATAGCCACTCACCTGCTTGACGGGTTCCAGACAGGCAGCACGCCTGTCGATGACCTGCACGAAGTCGTAGTCGCGGTCTGCCTCGATGGTGATGCGAACCGTGACTCTGTCGCCCACGGAGAGAGGCGCACTACCGTCTGTCACGACCTCACGAGTCACTTTCAGACCCGAGGACTGGTCGGCAACAGACTTCGTGGGCTGTGTAAACTGTGCATAGACGGCTCCCCACGATGTGCCTTCCGAGGTCTTATCCACTGTGAGGGTCTTGCTCTCCACAGGCACCGGAGCCTTCACATAACCGATGGCAGCGGTGGCCTTCGGCATCTCCAGAGGCTTGGCATCCACGGTAATCGCGGCATTGTCGGCATTCAGCAATAGCGGTGTGCCATTGAGGAAGGCATAGACGGCATTCGCGCTGTTGATGGGGGTATCCCATACCTGCGTACGCTTCGACTGCAAGAGCCAGCGCTGCATCTCCTGGATGGTCTGCTGGTCATTGGGTGTCAAACGCTGCAAGGCCTCGATGGCCATCGTCTGCGTGGGAATCTTATAGTCGCACCAGGAATAGCCGGCACGTGGCGTGTCGTAGTAGCGTCCCATCTCCTCACGGTAGACGGTATACTCCTTCAGGCTCTTCACATATTCCGCAGAACGCTTCGGATCCGTCTTCGAGAGGATGATGGCTGTCAGGGCCTTCTCGTAGATACTCTGGTTCTTGATCTCCTTCTTCAAGAGTGGCATCAGATAGGCGTTGGCAGCCTGCACATCCGACGGCAGCGTGCGCCCGTCGAGGGTACAGAGATAGAGCCATTGCAGGGCTTTCAGACTGGGGAAGGACGGCTTATTCCCCTTCTTCTCCCATTTCTTCAATTCCTTCACCAGATCCACCACCTCACGGCCCATAAACTTAAAGGCGCCATTGAGCATCTGCTGTGTCTGTGGTTTCGTGCCAGTGAGGGTGTTCAGACGAACCAGCATCTCAGAGACAGCCACTGTCATATAGAAGGAGCCTGGCATATCAGGCCACCAAGACCAACTGCCTTCGGGCTGTTGGAGTTTCTGCATTTTGTCGAGGGCAGACGAGAGGCGCATCTGCATGGTGTTCGTATCGAAGAAGTCGGCCAGGCGCTGCTTTTGCTCTGTCTCGCCATCGGCATCCATCACCCAGGGTGTCTCGCTGAGAACCAGTTCCTTCAAGCCTTGGTTTTTCTCCAAGGCACTCATCAGCGAGGTCTCGTTACCCGTTTCCTGCTGCCAGAGTTCAAAGGCGGTCTTTGCCTTCGGGTTCTGGTCAATCAGATACTGTCCGATGCTGTTGGCATAATAGGAAGTGGCCTGCGAGATGACATCATCGTCAGTGGGTTTGCCGATATAAGGCAGTGCCTGAATCATCAGCCACGCAGGATTATTGGTATATTCCATCGTCAGTTTACCATTCGTTCCGTCAGCAGGAATCAACTGTGACAGGTCGATGGCCTTCGTGCCAGGCTCTATCTGGGTGAAGGGCACGGTGACGAGGACATGTTCCGTGGCAGGCAACAGGGGCAGATAATGCTGTTCACCATCGCTGAAGCCATCGCCTACTGCCGTCACCTGACAGATGAGCAGGGAGGAGGGTGCCGTAGCGAAGGACATACGGAACGAGGCAGTAGTGGTGGCACCCGTAGCGAGTGCAAACGGCTCTGTCTGTTCATAGACCACTGCATCGGTCTCTGGATGGATGAGTCGCAGGGTGGCCTTACCACTGATGTCGTGATCTGCGGTATTGAAGATACGTGCTGTGATGGTGGCCTCGTCACCCTCGCGGATAAAGCGCGGCATATTGGGCTGTATCATCACATCCTTCTTGGCTACCGCCTCGCCTTCCAACAGTCCGTAATACATATTCTTCGTATGGGCAAGACCCATGAAGCGCCAGGTGGTGAGACTCTCCGGCAATGTGAATTTCAGAGTTACCCTACCTTCTGCATCCGTCGTCAGTTGAGGATAGAAGAAAGCGGTTTCATTGAGGTTCTCTCGAATCTGCACCTGTGGCTCCGGCTCGTTAACCGTTACCGTTGCACTCACGATATCCATTCCAGCAATGCGTCCCTGCAAAGCCTCTTCGTCACCCGTGTCGATACCCGTGGTAGCACTCTTCATTGACGCCATATCATAGGCTGCGACCTCATTAACAACTGCCTCATCAAGGACAGCAGCCTCGGGGACAGGTAATCCGTTTCCCACAGCCCTTTTCAGAACGGCAGCGCCCCCCACTCTTCCGCCACCGAAGCCACGCGTCGCATAGTTGTTCCTGAATGGGAAGACACTCTCGTCGAAATGACTCAGCAAGAGATCACGCTCCGTCATCCACGACCAGGCATGACGACCTGAGAACGCCACCTTATAACGGTTTGGGTAGGTCCACTGTGTGCTCGTCAGCGTGAAGTGGATATAGGGATGGAAATACCATTGGTGTTTCTTCAACTGATCCAGACTCTTGTCATAGAGCGTTGCCATCAGCATCGCATCAGCAGGTTTACCGTCAGGCCCCTTCACGGCGAGTGCCCACTCTTCCTCCTGTCCTGGTGTCAGACGGTCTCGGAAGGTGCTCCACTCCAGTTTCAGTTTATTGTCAGGCATAGGACGCGTGATTGACACATGGTGAGTGTAGCACTTGCCGTTCTTCACCCAGGCAAAGTTCAGTGTGATGCCATCACCGTATTCTTCCTTATAGATAAACTTGCGGTTGATGAGTTCGTTGGATTTATCCACAGCCCCCGTCTCGATGATCTTATCGTTGCCAAAGATACTATAGACGATATGCACATCTTTGTCTGACGAGCCCACCTGAACGGTGACAGGCGTACCGTCGTTCGGGAACTGTCCGTCAGACTGCCAGAACCAGTCCTTGGTCTCTGTAGCGGGGCGTTTGTCGTCGATGGAGAACACCACGAAGTCGCGCTTCAGCGTATCGCCCTCGCAGATTGCCTCCACCATATGCTTGCCACTCTTCAGGTGCATCCCCGACAATTCTATCTTCCGCTGCGTCGGCCAATCCCACCACCTCCGATTATCATCTATCCTGTATTTCACACTGGCATCGATATCCTTGCCTGCGGCATTACGCAGATGGAAGGTCATCGTGGGATTCTCTTCCAACAGCATCTTTTCCTCAAGATCGACAGTCAAGGCAGTCTTACGGTTACCCAACGGCAGGGAGAATGTTCCTCGATGGCTCTCTCCGGCAGTATCCGTCACATCTGCCATCACATCGAAGTTAAAGAACAACGGATGCTCACTCTCTGGGATAACCATCGGCATCTTCACGAGGAAGGTACCGTCTGCCTCAGTCACTGCCTCACCGCTGTACACCTCTTCGCTGTTATTGCCTATGCCAAGAACACCCATATCATAGTAGCGATAGAAAGACCACCACCAGAAGGCCATCCTGCGCACCACCCTGTATTCCACCTCGGCTCCCTGAACGGGGACGCCTGCGTATGTCAGGGCCTTGCCACGAACCTCTACCGTATCGCCAGCCTCGTAGTGCTGCTTTACATCCTCAAACTCCACTTGGAAGGTGGGACGCTTATACTCCTCCACACTGAAATAGTACTGTTGTCCATTCGCGTAGATGCTGAACTGTCCCGTCAGTCCCGAGGAAGGCAACGTGAAATCGACAGCACACATGCCATAGGCATCGGTCCAGACAGACTCCTTCTTCACCTCTTTCCTATTGGCATCACGCAGGGTAATCGTCACCTGTTTGCCTACAACGGCGGAATGTTTGTAGCCTTCAATTGTCTTATAGACCATCACTGCGGCGTGTACCGTCTGTCCGGGACGGTAGATGGCTCTGTCGGTAAAGATCTCCGTACGTTCTGGATTATTGTTGTCCTGGTAATACCTGTAACGGTTGGCAGTGCCCAACTCCGGACAAGCCTTGTCTTTGTCGGTACAGGCAAAGACCTCGCAACGTCCGTTGTTCTTGATCTTATACAGATACTCACCATTGGCATCCGTCCTTACATTCGAGACATCATATTTATTATAGGATTTATACTCCTGGATACGCAGGTAGGCATTGGCGATGGGCTGTCCTGTAGTGGCACTGACCACCACATAACGGGTCACATTGTCGGGCTGACTCTCTGCCAAGGTATAGACATCCGTCACGAAATAGAGTTGACGGATAATCTCTGTCGAGGGACTGGTGGAGAACTCCAGCATATAGACACCCACGGGCAGGCCCTCGAGGGTCAGCGAGTCCTTGAAGATTTCGTAGGGTTGCTTGCCTGTATAGACATGTTCCACCTTGATGGGAGTCTCACTCAACAGGGGCTTGATTTTCTTGTAGCCCGCTTCATTACTCGGACGGACATCAATGTCACCATCGGCTTTCACACGATATACCTTCAGAGACAGTGAAGAGATGTTACGCAATTCTTCCAACTTAATATCCATTTCCTGCATCGGTTGGTTTACCTGCAATTCGTAAGCCACACGGTACTGCGGATTGATGAGTTCGGTCTTCGTATTACGGAATGTGTTCATCCGTTTCCAACTGCCCCAGCGTTTCAGGGCATTGTCGATATAACGTACCTTCTCTTCTGCCGTCATCTTCCCCTGGGTGAGACGATAACGGGTCATGGCCAGTTCTCCTGCCTCAGGCAGATTGCCATAGACCTCCATCAGCGAGTCCAGTTTGTCGGTCTCCCCCGCATCCCACTGGTACGCCTTTGCTGCCGTGATACAGGCTGCTGCGCCGTTACCGTTTTTCTCATAATAATGATACAGGGGTTCCCATTCATCCAGTTCCTGCCCCACGACAATGAGCATATCATGGTTGAATATCTTACTGTCAGACCCCTCAATCACGAAGGGCTCGTAGGTGTTATCCTTCACCTGGGCTAGTTGATGGCAGAGGTCTTCCGTTAGTTCCGGTTTCTTGTATGCCGGTTCACTGGTATCCTTGCCAGGTGTCACAAACATAAAGATATTGTTGTTGTATACCTTGTATAGCGCTGTCTGATACACAGTCTTCAACACCACATCATCGGTCTCTTCACACCGCTGCTTCATACGCTCCATCGCAGGTCTCAGTGAGTCAGGGGCGATGGATGCCATCGCCTGGGCACTGGCGAGTTCTGCCTTCAGCAACTGTCCGTAGGCTTTCTCTTTCGTCGCCTTCTTCACAATCTGCTGCAACACCTCATACTGGGTCTTGGGCAGGTCTTTCTCGCCCGCCTCCTCCACTTTCTTCCAGAGGGCACTGTATGTCTGGCCAAATAATGCAAACGGCATAACTAACGAAATTAATAGGACTAAAAACTTCTTCATCACCCAGATGTTTTTGATTCAACTATGCAAAGGTAGCGTTTTTTCTTCGAATATCATTTGGAAATTATGAAATATTATATTATCTTTGAATTTCATTCGAAGATAGGCTGCATCTCGAAAACAAAAATATATCACGATTTATTTTGTATTTTACTCGATTTGCACTATCTTTGCACCAAATTGCAACACTTATGATTAACCAAGAACTACTAAACCCCCAGAGTATCGTCGTTATCGGCGGCTCTAACAACGTGCACAAGCCCGGTGGCTCCATCGTGCGAAACCTGATTAGTGGCGGCTATGCCGGCGAGTTACGTATCGTGAATCCGAAGGAAGAGGAGGTGCAGGGCATCAAGGCGTTCCATGATGCACGAGATTTACCACCTACAGAACTGGCCATCCTCGTGGTGGCAGCGAAGTTCTGTCCAGACTATGTGGAACTGTTGGCGAAGGAGAAGCAGACACGTGCCTTCATCATCATCTCTGCCGGCTTTGGCGAGGAGACGAAGGCGGGTGCCGAACTCGAACAGCGCATCCTCGACACCTGCGAACAGTACGGGGCTGCCCTGATTGGCCCTAACTGCATCGGACTGCTGAACCGCAACCACCACAGCGTCTTTACACTTCCCATTCCCAATCTGCATCCCAGTGGGGCAGACTTCATCAGCGGCTCTGGTGCCACAGCGGTATTTATCTTGGAGAGTGCCGTCATCAAAGGACTGCGGTTCAATAGTGTGTGGAGCATCGGCAACGGCAAGCAGATCGGCATCGAGGATGTACTGCAGTATATGGATGAGCACTTCAACCCCGATACCGATTCGAAGGTGAAACTGCTCTATATCGAGAATATCAGCAACCCAGACAAGTTGCTCTACCATGCCAGTAACCTCATCAAGAAGGGCTGTCGCATCGCAGCCATCAAGGCGGGATCTTCCGAAAGCGGTTCCCGGGCTGCATCATCGCATACGGGTGCCATTGCTTCCTCAGACTCCGCTGTCGAGGCCTTGTTCCGTAAGGCAGGCATCGTGCGCTGTTTCTCCCGTGAGGAACTGACTACCGTGGGCTGTATCTTCACCCTGCCTCCACTCAATGGCAAGAACTTCGCCATCGTCACCCATGCCGGAGGCCCTGGTGTGATGCTGACGGATGCCCTCTCGAAAGGCGGACTCAGCGTGCCTCATATCGAAGGTCCCATTGCCGATGAACTGAAAACAAAACTCTTCCCTGGCTCGTCGGTGGCGAACCCCATCGACTTCCTCGCCACAGGCACGGCAGAGCAGTTAGGCACAATCATCGACTATTGCGAACAGAAGTTCGACGATATCGATGCCATCGCCGTTATCTACGGTACCCCTGGCCTCACAC
>JAFWTK010000002.1 GCA_017518935.1 Prevotella sp. | reverse complement strand
ATCAAGAAGACTCGTCTCGATGCCTATAAGAACGTACGTGCTGCCGGTGTCATCGCTATCAACGTCAATGAGGGCGACGAGGTGGTTGGCGTTCGTCTGACCAATGGCCACAACGAACTGTTGCTGGCTAACCGGAATGGTCGTGCTGTCCGCTTCGACGAGAACGATGTCCGTACGATGGGGCGTGTGGCTACCGGTGTTATCGGTATGCGTCTCGACGGTGGCGACGACGAGGTGGTTGGTATGGTCTGCGTCAATGATCCCAACGTGGAGACCATCATGGTGGTTTCTGAAAACGGCTACGGCAAGCGCTCGGAGGTAGAGGACTACCGTAAGACGCTGCGCGGTGCGAAAGGCGTGAAGACGCTCGCCATCACAGAGAAGACGGGGCGTCTGGTGGCTATCAAGGTGGTCACTGATGAGAACGACCTCATGATTATCAACAAGAGCGGCATCCTTATCCGCCTGAAGGTGGCCGATGTCCGTGTGATGGGCCGTAACACCCAGGGTGTGCGCCTGATCAATCTCACGAAGAAGAACGACACCATCGCCAGTGTGTGCAAGGTGACGTCGAGTCAGGAAGAAGATGTAGAGGAAGCAGAGGTGCTGAATGAAGAACTGCCCGCCGGCACGAGTGTCGATGCTGCTTTCGAAACAGATAATGATAACAATGAATAATAACAAATCAAACCAAATTTCAAAGGCTTATGAAAAAGTTTATGATGATGGCAATGTTCATGGTAGCAAGCGCTACCGCATTTGCCGGTGACAGTGATGCTTTGAAGGCTATCCTCAAAGCAAAGGACTATGCAGAGGCTGAGGCCCTGTTGAAGAGTGGACTGAGTCAACTCGCCAACGATCAGGAGAAGGCAAAGGCTTACAACAAACTTGTCGACCTCGCTTATGCAAAATATAAGAAGGAAGACGACACTCGTATTACCAATCAGGCTCTGCAGAAGAATGATCCGATAGATACTCTTGGTATGATCAAGGCTGGTATTGATGCCCTCAATTATGCTGCTGAGTGTGACAAATACGATATCCTTCCCAATGCCAAGGGTCAGGTGAAGCCTGCCTTCCAAAAGAAGAATCAGGATCGTTTGCAGAGTGTGTTCAAAGGCTTGTATGAGAATGGTTGTAATTATGCTGAGAACAGCAAGAACGAAGAAGCCTTCCAGTGCCTTGATACTTATCTGAAGGGTGCTGAATCACCCCTCTTCAATGAGATTCCATTTATTAAGAATGACCCGAATCGCGGTATTGCTGCTTACTATGCAGGTCGTGCTGCCATGCAGTTGGAAAAGACAGGTCGTGCTATTGAACTTCTGAAGATTGGTGCGAACGATACCATTCAGCAGGTTCGTGATTTCAGTATTGACCTCCTTCTGTACACAATGGGTAAGAATCGTTCCACAAAAGAAGACTCTTTGAAGTTCATCAACGACATGAAGGATCTGTATGCTCTGTATCCTGAGAACGAGAAGGTTTATTCTTATATGTGTGATGCCATGATTCTCAACAACGACGAGGCTGCTGTCATGAAGATTGGCGAGGAGCATCTGGCTAAGTATCCTAACTCTGTGCTTCCTCATATCTACAAGGCTTTCCTGTTGCAGAACCAGAAGAAGTATCAAGAGGCTATCGACCAGTGGAACCTCATTCCTGAGTCACAGCCCAACTATATGCAGTTCGCTTACTATCGTGCTGTCTGCAAATACAATATTGCAGTCGAATTCAACGAGAACAACTCCGATGCACGTACGGGTCGTCTGACACCTGAGAACGAGAAGACGTTTAAGGATCAACTCGCTGCTGCTCAGGTTGATTTCGAGAAGTGCCAGCAGTTGGATCCTGATCAGGAAACTGTGAAATGGAAGTATTTGTTGCATAACGTTTACACACAACTTGGTCTTACTGACAAGGCTGCTACCCTTGAATAAAGCGTGTGCCTCAAATCTCACGAATTTGTATTTTATTCCTTAGTGTGATCCTCGCACTATCTGCTTCCGCCCAAAGGAAGCAGATAGGCGAGGCTCGTACATATCTGAAAAGCGGCAAGAATCTCGACAAGGCAGAGCGGCTGATGACTGATCTGTTGAAGAATTCTGCCAATCAGGACAACAAGCGCATCTACGAGATCTGGCTCCAAAGCGTGCAGAAACAGTATGAGCAGGCCAATGAGCGGCTCTATATGCACAAACAACAGGACACGGCTCAGTTCTTCTCGTTGGTGCGCCGTATGTTTTCCATCGCTTTCTGTATGGATTCCCTCGATATGAGGCCAGACAAAAAGGGCCGGGTAGATCCCGAACTCAGGAAAGACGTGGCACGAGATATGATTAATTATAGGCCGAACCTCTTTTATGGTGGTGCTTATCATGTCAGGAAAAGCGATTTTCAGAAAGCCTATGACTATTTTGAAACCTACCTTGACTGTACCCGTCAGCCTCTTTTCACAGGCTATGATCCCATCTTTGCTGAAGATTCACGTATGGAGGAAGCCGCCTACTGGGCCTGCTATTGTGGATACAGAATGAATGACCCCTTGCTGGTGCTTCGCCATAGGAAACTGGCACTCCGAGACTCATCGAAGCGTGACATGACATTCCAATATATAGCCGAGTCGTGGAAGACACTGAAAGACGACTCCATGTATGTGGCCACACTCCAGAAAGGATTTATGGAGTATCCTACATCGAATTATTTCTTTCCTCGTCTGATGGATTCCTTTACACAGAGAGGACAATACCAAAAAGCCCTTACGATTGTTGATATCGCCTTGGATGCTGACTCGCTCAATGAACTGTACCTCTATGCCAAGTCGAATGTGCTGATGCTGTTGGAACGCTATACTGAGAGTCTGGCCATTACCGACAAGTTGCTGACACTTAACGACAAGCAGGCAGATGCCTACTATAATGGCGGTTCTGCCTATCTGAACATCGCCTTGCGTATGGATTCCAAGCGGCACAAGAAACAGGTAAGGGATATGTATCAGAAAGCCTTGCCTTATATGGAGAGATACCGTGCGCTGGCTCCCGAACAAACTCAGAAGTGGGGACCTGCCCTCTATCGCATCTACTTCAACCTAAACATGGGAAAACAGTTTGATGAGATTGATAAAATCTTAAAGAAATAAAAAAGTTTGCTTCCTTTGATATACCTTATCGATTTTATTTGTACTTTTGTAAAATAGAATATATTTCAATCTAAAACAAATAAAAACGTAAGGATTATGGCAGAAAATGCTCAGTTGATTGCCCAGTGCGAGGCAGTCGCAAAAGAATGGCTCTCTCCGGCCTTTGACGAGGAGACACGTAAGGAAGTTCAGGCAATGCTTGACAATCCCGATAAGACGGCTCTTATCGATGCTTTCTATCAGAACTTGGAATTTGGTACAGGCGGCTTGCGTGGCATTATGGGTGCCGGCACGAATCGTATGAACAAGTACATCGTGGGTATGGCTACACAGGGTTTCGCCAATTATATCAACAAGGCATTCCCTGGTAAGCAGAGTGCAGTGGTAGTAGGACATGACTGTCGTAACAACGGACGGATGTTCGCTGAGACGGTAGCCGACATCTTTTCTGCCAATGGCATCAAGGTCTATCTCTTCGAGAGCCTCCGTCCCACACCAGAGATCTCGTTTGCCATCCGTCAACTCGGTTGTCAGGCCGGTGTCAATGTCACCGCTTCACATAATCCACGTGAGTATAATGGCTACAAGGCTTATTGGGACGATGGTGCACAGGTTCTGGCTCCGCACGACAAGGGAATCATTGATGAGGTAAACAAGGTGAAGATCCAGGATGTGAAGTTTGAGGGCAATAAAGACCTCATCGACATCATCGGTGGTGAGATGGACTGGGATTATATCCAGGCTGTCAAGGAGGCAATGGTGGATCAAGATGTCATCATGCGCCAGAAGGACCTCAACATCGTCTATTCGCCCATGCACGGTACGGGTCGTGTGATTGTTCCGATGGCCCTGCGCTCTTGGGGCTTCCAGAACATCCACGTGGTGCCTGAGCAGATGGTGGTCGATGGTAACTTCCCTACCGTCATCAGCCCGAATCCAGAGAATGCAGAGGCTATGACACTGGGTATGAAACTCGGTACGAAATTGAATGCCGACCTGGTGATTGCCTCCGATCCAGATGCTGACCGTCTGGCCATCGTCTGTCGCAATCCGAAGGGCGAGTGGGAGATACTGAATGGTAACCAGACCGCTATGATGTTCTCGTGGTACATCATAGCCAACAAGAAGAAACTTGGTCAACTCAAGGGTAATGAGTTCATGGTGAAGACCATCGTGACTACAGAGGTTATTGCTGAAATTGCCAAGAAGAACGGTGTGGAGTATATGGACTGCTACACGGGCTTCAAGTGGATTGCCAACCAAATCCGCATCAATGAGGGTAAGAAGAAGTACATTGGCGGTGGTGAGGAGTCGTTCGGCTTCCTGCCGTTTGATAAGGTACGCGACAAGGACTCCCCAGCCTCCATCTGTCTCATCTGTGAGATTGCAGCCTGGGCCCGTGACAACGGTATGACGCTCTACGACCTGCTGATGAATATCTATAAGGAGTATGGCTTCTCGAAGGAGATCACTATCAACGTGGTGCGTCCTGGTAAGACAGGTGCCGACGAGATCAAGCAGATGATGACAAACTTCCGTGAGAACCCACCGAAGTCATTGGGTGGATCGAAGGTATGCGTTTGGAAGGACTACAAGACCCTGGAGGCCAAGGATGCCCAAGGCAATGTGACGAAACTCAATATGCCTGACACCAGCAACGTGCTCCAGTGGTTCTGCGAGGATGGCACAAAGGTCAGTGTCCGTCCCTCTGGCACAGAGCCAAAGATAAAGTTCTACACCGAGGTCAAGAATCCTTCCTTCAAGGGTGCTGCCGACTATGAGTCCTGCTCTAAGGCTGCCGATGCGAAGATCGAAGCCTTGAAGAAAGACTTGAATCTCTAAGCAATGGCATTTGAATACATGTCACAAGAGGGCTACGACAAACTTGTAGCCGAATTGCATCAGTTGGAGAGTGTGGAACTCCCCCAGGTACGAGAAGCAATCGCTGAGGCTCGCGACAAAGGCGACCTCAGCGAAAACTTCGAGTATCATGCAGCCAAGCGTGAACAGTCACGGTTGCTTGGTAGGATACGTTTCAAGCAAAAGGTGCTGGCCAATGCACGGGTCATCGATATGTCGCGTCTGGCTAACGGCAGTGTGCAACTACTTAGTCAGGTGGAGATGACCAATCTGGCCAACAATGCCAGGATGACTTATACGATTGCCAGTCCGCACGAGGCCAATCTCCGTGAAGGAAAGATATCCATCAAGTCGCCCATCGCGCAGGCCCTGCTCAACAAGAAGGTGGGTGATGTCGTAGAGGTGCGCGTTCCTGCCGGTCTTCTCAAACTCCGCATTGAGAGCGTCAAATAAAAGGATATTGATAGGTGTTAACACCATCAATCACTTTCAAGTAACTTTTTTCAAAAAAAGTTGCAGAAAGATTTGGAGGATTCAGAAAAATGTAGTACCTTTGCACCCGCAATCAAGGAGATAACCCCACGGTTGAAGCACAAGACCTCCTTTTGGAAGGATGGGTGAGTGGCTGAAACCAGCAGTTTGCTAAACTGCCGTACGGGTTCCCGTACCGGGGGTTCGAATCCCCCTCCTTCCGCACCGAGGGGTCTTCTCTGAGAAAGCGCTCTTTGAATAATAGGTTGATTGACTTTCAGTCTATCTCCCTCGTGATTCGGCAATTCAAACAAGTTTGATTGCACTCATCACTCGGTCGATTCATCTAATGGTTAGGATACAAGATTCTCAATCTTGGCATAGGGGTTCGATTCCCCTATCGACTACAAATAAGGCTTCTGAGAAATCAGAAGCCTTTTTGTTTGTCTCTTTTGTATTTACTTGAAGGCGATGATACTCGTCAGATCCTTATCGAAATAGAAGGTGCGCGACTGGTTCAGACTGTCGGCTCCATAGCGCATACGGATGTAGAGGAGTGTAGTCGATAGGGGAATCGAACCCAGTTCCACGTCCTTGAAGAGCGTGTCCTTCAGTGCCCGTTGTCTCATCTCTTGCAGCAGCGAGTCGCTGATCACCTTCGTTGAGTCAAGGTCTGAAAAACTGCTGATGTCTATCTCCTCCGTCGCATGCTCCTTGACAAAAGCCTTGACCAGTTGCTTGGCTTCGTACCGCTGCCCGCACGAGGCGAGCAGCAGCACCAAACCACCTATTATTATATTACGCGCGCGCATGACGATTCACTTTGTCGGTATATTCGCCAGAACATCCAGTAGATGATCCCACACCATCTGTACAGTGGGGATGTGGAGTCGCTCGTCGGGTGTATGAACAAAGCGAAGGGTTGGACCGAAACTCACCATGTCGAGGTTGGGGTAGCGCTCGGAGAAAAGTCCGCATTCCAGACCGGCATGGATGCCACGCACATTGGGATCCTTGCCAAACAGTTTCTTATAGGAAGCGACCACAATCTCCTGCAACTTCGAGTCGGCCTTCATCTTCCAGGCGGGATAGCCGTCGCTGCTCTTGGCTTCGGCACCTGCCAGTTCGAAGACAGCCTGAATGGTGGCACACATATTGTCGAGGTTCGACATTACGTTGGAGCGCTGACTGCTGAGAATGTCGATGGTTGTGTCTGTGGTGTGGATACTGGCGATGTTGCTTGATGTCTCCACCATACCGCCAAGGGCCTCGTCCTGACAGATTGCGTAGATACCATTGTCAACAGCCTGTATGGCCCAAACGAAATTCTTGGCGATAGCGGGAGCGATCACAGACTCTGCGTCGGTACTCTCCATGTTCCATACCATCTGGGTGTCAGTCACATGGAATTCGTCCTCTACCTCTGAGGCGAAGATGTTCCAGTCGGCACGGATATTTTCTTTAAGGTCATTGGGAACGGCTATCACAAAGTAACCGTCGCGAGGGATGGCATTGTGCAGTTTGCCACTATGGAACTGAGCCAGTCCGATGCCCTCATAGCGTTTCATCTCTTGGAAAAGAAAACGGCCGAGAAGTTTAATGGCGTTGGCGCGCTTCTTGTTGATATCATCGCCCGAGTGCCCGCCCACGAGTCCTTTCAGCGAACCCTTGATGAAGAATGAGCCAGTGGGGGCAACCTCGCGCTTGAAAGTGAACTTGGCCTGAGTGTTACGTCCGCCTGCACAACTGACAAATATCTCTCCCTCATCCTCTGAGTCAAGGTTAATCAGGTAGTCGCCTGTCATGAAGCCAGCCTTCATACCTTCTGCACCTGTCAGGCCTGTCTCTTCGTCACGGGTAAAGACACACTCGATGGGACCGTGTTCGATATCGTCGGAAGCCAGGATAGCCAGTTCGATGGCACAACCGATACCGTCGTCGGCACCTAAGGTCGTTCCCTCAGCCGTAAGCCACTCACCATCCACGTAGGTCTTGATAGCATCCTTGTCGAAGTCAAACTCCACATCCACCAGTTTGTCGCACACCATATCCATGTGACTCTGAAGAATCACCGTCTGGCGGTTCTCCATGCCCTTTGTGGCGGATTTACGGATAATTACGTTGCCTGTCTCGTCCACTTTCGTGTCCAGTCCATGGCTCTCACCCCAGTTCTTCAAGTACTCAATCATCTTCTCCTCGCGCTTCGAAGGACGTGGAATTTGGTTAATCTTCGCAAATTCGGCGAAGACTACAGCGGGTTTTAAGTCGTTTTTATTCATTATTAATGTATTTTTTGATTGTATTCCACATAAAATGCTTAACTTTGCAGCCGCAAAGATATAAAAAATGATTGAGACTCTGCTCATATCCGCGTTAATAATTGCTATCGGCGTAGCATTTTTGCTCGTAAAGGTGCTTTTCCGTAGGAATGGTGAGTTCTCTTCACAGCATATCCATGACTCCGAAGCAATGAAAGAGCGCGGTATCCACTGCGTGATGGATCAGGATCGAGAGATGCGTCAATCGAGCAGGTATGCTGTCAGTGAAAGAAATAATTAATTAATAAAATAGATAGAATGAAAAAGTACATTTTCAGTGCACTCGCCATTGCAGCCATGATGGTATCGTGCAACAATGCTGCTCCCAAAATGGACGAGCAGCCCGTAGCAGGAGAGGCTTCGGCTTCTGGTATGAAGATCGCTTATGTTGAGGTTGACTCTCTGATGACACAGTACACCTTTGCCAAGGATTACAGCGTGACACTCGAAAAGAAGAGCAACAATGCCCGTAACACCTTGACTCAGAAGGGTAACCAGTTACAGGCTGCTGTCAACAATTTCCAGCAAAAACTCAACAACAATGGTTTCCAGAGCCGTGAGCAGGCTGCCTCCGTACAGAATGCCATCCAGCGTCAGCAGAACGACTTGCAGACCCTACAAGCCCGTTTGGAGACGGAACTGGCCAATGAGACGGCTAAGTTCAATGAGGCTCTGCGCGATTCTCTTCAGAATTTCCTGAAAGCCTACAATAAGGACAAAAAGTATGATATCATCCTCTCGAAGGCAGGTGACAACATCCTCTTTGCCGACAAGAAGTATGACATCACACAGGATGTGATCAACGGTCTGAACAAGCGTTACAAGCCCGGTACTGCCAAGAAGGCTGACGAGAAGAAAGCAGAAGACAAGAAAGAGGAGAAAAAATAATATCGTTCCCCTCTTAAACAATAACCCGTCCTTATTGCGCAATAAGGACGGGTTATTGTTGAATAAAGGCAGGTTATTTGACGACCTTTTTGCCGTTTACGATATAGAGTCCAGAGGGCAACTCGTCAAGCGATGTTGCTGACATGCGGATGCCTTGGAGGTTGTAGATGCCTTTTGAAGTATCAATAGCCTTGTTTGTCTCAACACCGTCAATGCTTGTGGGTATGGTGGGTTCACCTCCATTTAATCCACGTACGAAACCAGCATAGACATGTTTGCGGTAATAGTTCAGATCCCAGATGCCTACGGGTGTATTAGCGCGCCATCCGCTGTTCGACGGCGAATCGGTGGCACACCACTGGCAGATGCCCCATTGCTGTTCTGGTGGTATAATTGTGAGGTATTCCTGAATAATCCACTCGTAAAAGTCTGCCATCTCCTTGTGTTGGGCCTCGGTCATATTACTTGTCGAGACATCATTGCCGTTGGCATCTTTATAGCCCATGTCCATCTCACTGACGCGCACCAGTTTACCCGACTTTGCCATGAGTTTGAACATACCAGTGATGGCACTCTTCAGAGTATTCTGGGAATTACTGTTCTTGTTGAATGAGATGTGCATCTGTGTACCGATGCCGTCGATCTTCGTTACGCCGTCAGCCTCCCACTTTTTGATCCAGTTCACTAACGACCAGAGTTTTTTGCTGGCTCTGATACCATCCTTGGTCGTGAGATCCCAGGTACCTTCCAGGTTGTAGTCGTTGATGAACAGTTTCACGTCTGAAGGACCATATTTACGAGCCAGACGACAGGCCTGACGCACGTATTCGAGGGCACCCATGTAGTCCTGCCAATAGAAATTGTCACCGCCGACATCCCATGTGGCATCGGGATTGCCATTGGGGTTGTTTCCCTGCAGCACGTAGTTGCCTTGTCCGTCGTTACCACCGCCAGAGATGGCCTCATTGACGAGGTCCCAACCCTTGACCTTTCCATTGCAGGCGGTCATCATGCCCTTGATCCATTTTTCCATAGCATCGACAAGAATATCGTGACGCTCCTCCTGGGTCAGAGGAATCGTGCTTGGCACATAGACGTATGAAATATTCTCAGTGATGGTAGGAGCAACGACGCTTCCCCTGTTTTCCTTCAACTTGAATGAACTGACATTAGTATCTTCAAGGTCACCGTTCTTGATCTTCTCTACACCACCGATCTTCAGACTGATATTGTCAAAGTAGTAATTATTCTCATCGGCCAGTTCGTTCAGATTGAAAGCAATACTCTGACCTGCAGCACTGAACTTACCACTGAAGGTGACCGTCTTCCACTCGGTCGTGAAACTGATATTGCCCAGTGCGTCACTGCTGACATACGAACTCGGTGTGGTGTGAATCTGTGTGGATGCGTAAGCAGGCTTGTCTGCACGTACGTCAGCAGTGAAGACATAACTTGCACCAGAAGAGAACGAACCGGGAACCACCCAGAATTGATTGTCCCATACCTCCGACTGCTTGGCTGTGGCATGAGCCACGATACAGCGACGTTCCTCGTTGATGGTCTTACCCTTCTTCGTCTCCTCGAACTTGATGGATTTGATATAGGCATCACCGATGAAGTAGGGGAACTGTATGAGCAAGAAACTACTGCCCAATTGAGGCGTAATGTCTATGGTCACATCTTGCCATTCTGTGGTGAAAGGTATGTTGATACTTGGACCGTTGGTTTTCCAGTCACCGAGACGTCCGCCTATCTTGCCGGCCTTAGAACCTTTTACGGTTATGGTCAACTTGTAAGTCTTACCCGAAGTAAGGAGGATGTTTTCCATAGCCACGAACTGCACCTGGTATTGTAGGCTTTTGGTGCTATTTACCTTGAGGCCGTTGGTTGTATCATAGGTGATAGAATAGCCGTTTTCTGATTCATTAGCCTTCCAGCCTACATTCTGAGAGGACGATTTGCGAAAGTCCTTGCTGGCGACTTCCGACAATATTTCCACGTCGCCATCCTCGAGTTCGGGTGCAGGCTTGTCAGCAAGCAATTTCAGCAACCAACCCTTAGGCTGCTGTGAATGCCAGGCGAGGGTATGGCCATAGACGCTGAGACCGGCTGCGGTAGCAGTATTCACATAGTTCTTCACTGTATTGAAATTCATATTACCATTGCCATCCACGCAACTTGCCATCTTCATGGCGTTGCCTGCAACGGTCTCGGTGAAGTTGGCATTGGTCATTTTATAGACCGTAGATTTCTTGAGATAGTCGTTGACGGTTGTACCTGCACCAAGTTTGAAATTGGGATACTTTGAATAGTCGATGTATTCTTTGAGACCTAGATACTCATCCAAGTATCGGTAGTTATCGTTGTTGGGCTTTCCCAACTCAAATTTTTCCTGTGCCATAGCCGAGGTCGATAGACTGGCTGCAAGCATCCACATAAAAAACTTTTTCATTGTCATAGAATTGTTTATAATTAATTACCTAATCAAATAGTCGGATATCGTTTGCAAAGATACGATTATTTTTTGAAATTCTGCTAAATAAGAAAAAAAAAGAAGCGAAACCGCAATAGTTTCGCTTCTTTTTCTATAGAATGCGATTGAAATCTTATTCGTTGCTCCAATCCTCGGCTGCCTTACGGATGTAAGACTTGTAACGGATCTGAGCCATTTTCTGAGCCTCGGCGAAGAGTTCCTCGGCCTCGTTAGGATATGCCTTCTTGACTGACAGGTAGCGAACCTCACCAAGCAGGAAGTCGTGGAAGTTCTCCCAGTTAGGCTCCTTAGAGTCGAGTGAGAACGGATTCTTACCTTCCTCTGCAAGAGCGGGGTTGTAACGCCACAGGTGCCAGTAACCGCACTCAACAGCCTTCTTCTCCT